>CAZNVF010000223.1:0-1576 GCA_964576395.1 uncultured Oscillospiraceae bacterium | reverse complement strand
TTGGTTACATCTCCAAGTTGAATAATATCTGGATAATTTTTATTACTAATTTGTAGAGCAAACTGGTCTATTTCACTTGCATAATATTTGTCAACTTTGATACCTGCTCTTGCTAAAGCAAGTCTGCCACAAGAGATACCGTCAAATAAACTTAATACGGTAATGCTATTTTTCTGTGACGATAAAAGTGTTTTATTTTCATAATTCATAGTTAAATTCCTATTTTTCAACTTTTCTAAAGTGTTCTATAAATGAATAGTGAATTTATATTCTATGCAAACACTCAAAATTAGAGGACTTAACCGCACTAAAATAACAATAAAAACACTATTTCTTGATAATTAAATAACTTGGCATAAAAAACTCTGATGTCGTAATCACACAAGCGATTCCGTTTGCATCGTAAATCCTATCTTTTAACGAGGGTTGTAATCCCTTTATGCCATTTCTACCCCCCTGGCTGTTTAGACAAAGGGGTTTGTTAGTTTGAACCTTCTTCGATTTTTCAAATTTCATTTCAAAGACCTGTTAAAGACCTGTTATTGAGATAATTTTCTGCAATATCCCATTTGTGCAAAATATCTTTTAGAATAAATATCTATGCCATTGTGTGATTTTTCTTTGAATGTAACAATCCTGGCTGTTCTGTATCTTAAATCATATTTAGAAGGATGCGGATTTAAATAATACTTCCAATAATAATTAAAGATGTCTTTTATATCATTGAAAATTTCTTCTTTGATATAATATTCTTTATCACACCTGGGACATTACACCAGTCGCAGTCTTGAGGATCACAGTCACCCTTTCCTTGATGCACTCTGTTTGCTCATTTTTATCTTTCAGAACATATAAAATCTTGCTCATATCTTCTTACTCCTATTGACAATTTTATTTGTTTTGTGTATACTAAAGAAAAGGATTTGACTATCCCTTTGTTTGGCCGTTCGTGTTGCAGCACGACGGTCTTTTTTTATCCTCGCAAACACTTTTTGTTCCCATGCCGCCAGCATGTCCTCATACACAACGCCAAGCATCAGCGCGGCAAATACAATAATCTCAAATACCTGCTGCATTTAACTGCACTTCCTTATATTGGAATACTGCATACAACGGCCGATCTCTCCACGCCGGTTGCGAAATTCAATCATGACCTTATCCACAACATACCCCCGACGATTCAATTCGCTGATCCGCGTCGCCAATTTGGTGCAGCCTAATTTTTCATATGCTTCCATCGGAGTAATACTTCCATACTTGTCTATATACCGGATAATTCCGTCATATTGTGTTCGCTTCATTTACTTCATCTCCTTTGCTACGGTCTTCTTCCGTGGCGGATACTCTTTGAACTCGCCGTCTTTTAATACATACAATGTGTCCTCTTTAATAATTTCGCCGTCTACTTGCACTGCATTAAAATTGACAATGTTATAGTTTCTATCACGCTCTACAAGTAAAATGACCGCCCCTTTTTTCCCTTTTGCCATACTACCATGATCGCCGACCATCAAAGCGTTTTTGCCGCCAGCAAGTGTGGCATAGTTGCCGCCAGCAAGTGTGGCATTGTCACCAC
>CAZNVF010000222.1:0-1587 GCA_964576395.1 uncultured Oscillospiraceae bacterium | reverse complement strand
GATATGGTAAAAGCGATGGTAATAAACAAATTCCGCGGAGACGTTGAAATACTACGTCCGGGAATAGAAATGCTTGAAAAAATAGCCGGGAAGCCATCTGCAGGTGTTCTTCCATACCTTAATGTAGATATTGAGGATGAAGATAGCCTTTCCGAGCGTTTCAGAAATTATCGTCCGTCTAAAATTGATATCGCAGTGGTCCGTCTTCCAAGAATATCTAATTTTACGGATTTTTCTGTGCTTGAAGCTACAAGCGGCGTCTCTGTTCGCTATATAACTTCTACAAGAGAGCTAAAAAGTCCCGATATAATAGTTATTCCTGGAACAAAAAACACCATCTCAGACCTTCTTTGGATGCGTCAGTGCGGCCTTGAGGTAGCCATCAAAAAGCTTGTTTCAAGCGGCACCGTGCTTATCGGGATCTGCGGAGGCTACCAAATGCTGGGTGAAAAGATAACCGATAAATGTGGGGCCGAAGGCGGAGGAAGCGTCGCTGGAATGTGTCTTATTCCCACTATTACTGATTTTGAAGAAGAAAAACACCGCACAAGAGTGAGCGGAAAAATCATTGAAAGCGAAGGGGTGCTTGAACTTTCTGGCGCGGATGTTGACGGTTATGAAATACATATGGGTAAAACCACTCTTCTTAAAAATGCAAAGCCGCTTATTAAACTCTCTAACGGCGATTATGATGGCTGTGTTAATGGCAATGTTTATGGAAGTTATCTTCACGGTTTCTTTGATAATACAAATTGCCGTAGCGCTGTTCTTTCTTCTATTTGCAAAGCAAAAAGGATTGACTATTCTGAGCTCTCCTCATTTGATTACAAAAGCTATAAAGAGGAACAATATAATAAGCTTGCTGATTCTGTAAGGAAAAACCTTGATATGGAGCTTATATATAAAATTCTTGAGGAGGGCATATGAAAGGTCTGATTCATGTCTATACTGGAGAAGGAAAAGGTAAAACCACCGCATCCCTTGGTCTTACAATAAGGGCTGCCGGTTGCGGAAAAAAAGTCGTATTTACACAGTTTTTTAAGGGCAGCAAAAGTGGCGAACTCATTTCACTTGAAAAGCTTTCCAATGTTACGGTACTTCGCCTTAATGCACCTCACGGTTTCTATAAAAATATGAATGATGAAGAAAAGGTTATCGTTAAAAACGAGCACAATGTTATTCTTTCTAAAGCACTTGAAATAGTAAAAAGCGGTGAATGTGACTTGCTTGTTTTTGATGAAGCGATCTCCGCATATAACCGCAACATGCTCGACAGGGAGAAAATAGATGATTTGCTTAACAATAAACCAGAAGAGCTCGAGTTGGTGCTCACCGGACGTGATGCTCCAGATAGTTTTCTTGAAGCAGCAGATTATGTAACTGAAATGAAAAAAATAAAGCATCCTTTTGATAAAGGAATTCCTGCAAGAAAGGGAGTAGAATTTTGAAAGTTGAACTTGAACGGGTAACACCTGCTGAAATTGAAAAAAGAAGCTTTGAAATAATCGAATCAGAGCTTCCGCACCCCATTGACCCAAGCCTTGCGCCAATAATAAAGCGCGTAATCCATACCTCTGCTGATTTTGA
>CAZNVF010000221.1:0-1598 GCA_964576395.1 uncultured Oscillospiraceae bacterium | reverse complement strand
CGTAACAAAACCGCCCTTGCGAGCGGTTGATTTTTTTGCATAATAAAAGCACCCTATTTTCAAGGTGCTTGGTCAATCTTTTTCATTATTTCTAAATACGCGCTCATGTACGCTCAGTTTTTCTTGGTCGGGGTCGAACTTGTAGCCGTTGGCGCATTCCTCTAAAGTAAGCTTGTCAACTTCGTTAAATAAAATATCATGGGGTATGCCGTCGGGAAACGCCTTGCAGCAACTTCTCCATCCGTCTTTTTTTGGCAATAAGTTCTTGCAGAAAGAACAATCGTCTTTATAGGGTAAAAATATCACTTTAAAACATCTCCTTTCATAACATCATCATATAACTTTCTTGCCTCATCGGATATCTTCTCGCCTCTGTGCAGCATTACTTCAATCTCCGCGACTGCTTCCGCGCCGTCGCCCGCAGCAATATCGCTGATATCGCCAACGCCCATTTTTTCAAGCTTTTTGTACAGCTTGGGTATATTGTTAAACCTGTTGGCGTAAACAGTTTTTGCGTGTCCGACCTCGTGTATAACCGCTTCTTCAAAGTTTCGCGCTAAATTTTTCGCATTATTCTTTAATGATTTGTCTAACTCCGCCAAACTGCTTTCACAGCTTGCAATGGTTCTTAGCAGCTTCTTCCTGTTCGTCCTGATATTTCTTAAACAGTGCTTTTATGTTATCAGGAGCATCTCGTCTAATCCCTTTTATTCCACCAAAATGAACACCATCAAAGTCGGGTTCATCTTCTTCAGGATAGAATTCAATGTAACACCATAACTTTCCAAATTCCTCTCCTATACTCATATTATCCCAACTCCTTTTTTAAAATGCTCCAAATCTCTTTTGAAAGCGGCGCAGCATCTTCACCATTCAATGAAAAATCACAAACTGCTTCCGCTAAACATTCGCTTGCATCTGACTGTGCATATATTGAAATTGCACCTCTAAGTTGTGGGTTTGTCATGCCTTTACATTCAGGTAATTTTTTAGCTACTTTGCAAGCATTACCAACAATAGTTTTTGCATAGATGCAATCTTCCCAAGCGAGCCTATTGGAAAAACTTTCACCGCCATTTGTTTTGTCAATTAATGCCTTCTCAAGAATATGCCCGGCTTCATGTGCGCCTGACCCAAAACAATTATTCCCCTTTGGATGGAGACCACTCGGGCTTATTCCTTCACCAATACCATGATTCTGCAAAGCACCTTTTCTCGTCTGATAATATACAGAGTTAAATTTAATACCGCCATCATAGCTCGCAGACATTAAACCGCTTTTACCTGTACCAATAGTTTTGAAAGAAGATTGTGCCTGTGGAAATTCTCGCATTACATATTCGATGCCTTGCACACCCTCCCTAACAGATTGAAAATCAAGTGAACCGACCGAATCATCAACAATTATACCGTAATTGTCTTTCATGTAAGTCTTCATTTCCGCAAAAGTTTGTATATCTTTAGCCGATTTAACAACCGATTCTTTTGCTTTTATTATACCATTTTTCGCCGTACTGTCAACATTTTTCGCCGTACTGTCAACACTTTTTCTGTTAGCCCACACAGCTTTACCGCTTACGCTTCTGTCAAACCCGAGC
>CAZNVF010000220.1:0-1623 GCA_964576395.1 uncultured Oscillospiraceae bacterium | reverse complement strand
GTGCTGAACACGGTCTTCGACTTTAACAACAACAGTTTTATCCATTTTGTCGCTAACTACGATACCGACTCTGGTTTTTCTGAGATTTCTTTCTTCGTTCATAGCTTACTCCTCCCTTCAATTAATGCTCCGCCTTGAGCTCAAGTTCACGAAGGACAGTCTTGACTCTTGCGATGTCTTTTTTGACCTCAGCAATACGCATCGGGTTCTCAAGCTGGTTGATGGCGTGCTGGAATCTCAGGTTGAAAAGCTCGGCCTTGAGCTCGGAAAGTTTCTTTTCAAGGTCTGCTTTATTCATTTCACGAACCTGTGCAGCTTTCATTGCTCGTCAGCCCCCTTTTCTTCCCTTTTAACAAATTTACATTTAATAGGCAGCTTATGTGCTGCAAGACGCATAGCTTCCCTTGCAACGTCTTCAGGAATTCCGGCTATTTCGAACATTACACGGCCGGGTTTTACAACTGCCGCCCAATATTCAGGAGCGCCTTTACCGGAACCCATTCGGGTCTCAGCAGGTTTCTGAGTAATGGGTTTATCCGGAAAAACCTTGATCCAGACCTGACCGCCACGTTTGATGTAACGGGTCATAGCTATACGAGCTGCTTCAATCTGGTTGGATTTGAGCCAGCAGGGCTCAAGAGCCATAAGGCCGTAATCACCATTGGAAACAAAGTTTCCTTTGTGAGCTGCACCTTTCATGCGTCCTCTCTGGACACGACGATATTTAACTCTCTTCGGAAGAAGCATTATTTACGACCTCCTTCTTTGCGAGAGGGCTGTTTCTTAACGTCGGCAAGAACGTCGCCGTTGTAGATCCAAACCTTAACGCCGATGCGTCCATAAGTGGTGGAAGCCTCTGCGAAGCCATAATCAATATCAGCACGGATGGTCTGCAGCGGAATGGTGCCCTCGTGATAATGCTCAACTCTAGCGATCTCTGCACCGCCAAGACGGCCGGAGCACTGAGTTTTAATACCTTTAACGCCAAGCTTCATAGAACGGCCAATGGCCTGTTTCATTGCACGGCGGAAGGAAATTCTACGTTCGAGCTGTGCAGCAATATTTTCTGCAACAAGCTGAGCGTTTTTGTCAGGCTGTTTAACTTCAACAATGTTGAGGAATACCTGAACTTTTTCTTCTTTGCCTTTGTTCAAAAGCTGCTCGCATTCAAGACGAAGTTTTTCAATCTCGGAACCCTGACGGCCAATGACCATACCGGGTTTTGCGCAGTGAATATGAATTCTTACTTTATTATCGCCAGTACGTTCAATCTCGATTTTCGGTACGCCAGCAGCATAAAGTTTATTTTTAAGGAATTTACGAAGATTGTAATCTTCAACCAGGGTATCGCCGAAGACTTCGTCCTTGGCAAACCAGCGGGAATCCCAATTTTTTATTACGCCCACTCTGAAACCGTGGGGATTAACTTTTTGTCCCATCGTTTACCTCCTACTTAGTCTTTCTCTTTGAGAACCATGGTGATATGAGAAGATCTCTTAAGAATGCGGAATGCTTTTCCGTGATCTCTTGGCTGAATTCGTTTCATCGTCGGGCCGGGAGTTACGAAGCACTCTGCAACATACATAGCGTCTTTGCTCATGCCGTGGTTAGTCTCTCCGTTGG
>CAZNVF010000219.1:0-1658 GCA_964576395.1 uncultured Oscillospiraceae bacterium | reverse complement strand
AAATGAATAACACTTTTATCATAAACGAAAATCCTCCTAAAATGCCGTATTCTGCCCCGAACTTCCCGCAGTTTGCGGCCATTTTCTACAGAATAAGCAGAATGCGGCAAATCGTGGCAAGTCGGGACATCATCAGACACTTCCATTAAACGCCATAAAGTTCTTCATATGAAATTAACTCATCATCCGGTCTGGCTGATAAAACCAATTCTTCAAATTTACCATATTTCAAATACGCATAATCATTTGAGCAAAAGCCTACATCCCAATTAAGTTGTAAATTATCTTCAATGGGAATACCTTTTATGTTTAATTTACTCATTCGTTCCGCCAACTCATTTCCATCTACACAGGAAGATAATACACTGCCCGGTTCATCAAACAAAAACCAATTACCTTGTAATGCCCCGCAACATTCACAATGATTCGCAAAGCATTTTCCACCTATTGTTTTTGAATATCCCGTTTTAACAGGATAGTTTTGTTTTAAGTATTTTAATAATTTAGGAGGAATATCCTCTTCGCTTGATGCCCACGCAAGGTGCACTTCTTCACCAGGGTCAATATAATCCTCAACAATTTCGTATTGCGGATCCTCTGCCTCTCCATATATGTGGATAAATTCTCCTATTCCAAGTCCAATGACTGTTGTAATATTTCCACATTTCCAGCATTTTTTCTTACCTTCAATAATGAAAATATAATCCATTGCAATAATTGCATCATCCGTATCTCTTAAAATCCATTTAGAAAATTTTATATACTCGTCAATTTTTACATCGGCATACCATTTCTTTGCTTTGGCATTCCATTTCGCACCCAATGCTTTTGCTTCATCCTTCTCCGAATAAGGCACATTCAAGTATAATCTCATTCTTTTCCTCCTTATATTTCTAATATCATGATTGATCTTACAGGCTTTTCAGGATTTTTCTCTTTTTTGTCCCATACCAAAAGAAATCAACTGATGGCTTATATACCAGACAAGACACGCCAATATGCTCCCTGCTGCCGGAGCGATGCACCAAAATCCGGCTAAAATCCATGCCATCACATAAAATTCGCCCACTGCCGCAAAAATAAATACCGGTACTGCCAGTAATAGAACTGGAACGAGCACCCTCCAAAAGGGGTGGGCCAGTCGACATAATAAAATTTCAAGAAAGAACATAGGGATAAAGTGAAAAAACAGGAGCAGAAATTGATGTACCGGTCCAATACCTAGCGGCAATTCCGAAAAAGCGGCAGCAAAAATAACGATATACGCCGCCATAGTTGGAAGAAACAGCGCCAACAAAATCCTGCTGCTTCTACTTGCAAAAGCTTTCTTCATCTTTACCACTCCAAATTCCACTTGCCGCTGTGCTGCTTTGGTCCAGTATATCATGTCAACGCATGGTTTTCCAGCGGCACAGGGTATACACGCCGGAGTTTCCTTTGATATACTCGACAAAAAAGGACCCGTTGCAGCTTTTTCCACAACGGGTCCTGATTGAATACTTCTTTCCGCAAAATTGGAGAGGTCAGCTTAGATGCGCAGAAAAGCCTGCAACAGAACAAAATATGCGTCAGAACATACCTGGGTAATTATCTACGTTCTCAATGTTGACCATGTCATAGCCGACAGGTACATTCCATTCAAAGGCTTCGCCGGTCTG
>CAZNVF010000218.1:0-1680 GCA_964576395.1 uncultured Oscillospiraceae bacterium | reverse complement strand
AAGTGGAAGTTTGCCGTATTCAGTTAAAACAGCATCAGTCATACCGCAGAGAGCAGCTTCAATAGATTTTAAACAGAAAAGTGAAATATCCTCATACAGTTCACCTTTTTTAAGCATATTTTCACACTTGTTCTCTATTCCAGAAAGGCAGCAGCTACAATTTTTCATAGTTGGTTTAATTTTAAACTTCTTTTTGCTTTTCTTTGCAAGCTCTTCAATGTATTTTCCTGATGGAAAAGGAAGCCCAAGCATTGCTCCAACACGATCCACTGTCTGGCCCGCTTTTAAATCAAGCGAACCTGCAATTTTTGAGCATTTAATTATCCTTTGTTCATCTGGTTCAACTAAGAGCGCCTCTGTCGTTCCGCCAGAAAGGTGAAATGCAATAAATTCTTTATTTATAAGTTCGAGTCTGTTTGCAGAATAGAGCGCTGCGGCAACATGACCCTGTTGATGAGAAAATTTAAACCTTGGAATGCAGAGCGCTGCGGCAGTACATTGCGAAACCATATCACCTACAAGAAAACACGGCATATATGAGCCGTCGATATCTCTTGGCCTTGTAGAAACTCCAATAGCTTCGATTTGACATCTGCTTTTAGAAAGTACGTCTTCAGCAACGTTGCCGAGTTGTTTTATGTGAGCAAAAACGGCATCTGACTGGCGAAGTCCAAGCTTATTTTCTTTTACCGGAAGTAACTTTTTTTGCTGGCATACTTTCCCAGTATCAACGCTATAAAGTGCTATAGATGTTGTATAATTACTTGTATCAATTCCCAGAAACACAGTCATTACAGCTTTCTAATTTCTTTTTATATATGGCACCAAGGACACCATTTATAAATCCGGGATCTTCGTCACCGCCATAAATTTTAGCAAGTTCAACCGCTTCATTGATTGAGACACTTTCGGGAATGTTTTCAAAAAAATACATTTCGCACACGGCAATACGAAGTATAGCAAGCGCGACCTTTGCCATTCTTCCAGGTTTCCAATGTGTTGAACAAGCGGAAATTTTTTTATCTATCTCATTGCGCTTTTCAATGGTTATCCTTGCAAGCTCTTTTGCAAAAGAACCATCCTCAAGAACAAAGTCGCGATCATCTGCTGCATTTTCAAGAATATATTCCAGCCCTTCATTGTGAAAGCCACTCTCGAAAACTATTGCAAAAGCTTGTTCTCTTTCTTTTTTTCTTGTCATTTTTAGCCCTCCAGTAATAAAAAACCTCCCCAGTCTTTACCGAGGAGGGAAACTCGTTTTAAAGTTTTCAAACTGCCTTTAATCTAGAATATAATTATACCACTAATAATTATATTTACAAGAGAAAAGAAAAAATTTATACAAAATAATTGTAAATATACATTTTTATAGAAAATCAAAACAAAAAATTTACATTGTTATAAAAATATTGAAAAGGCCAAGCAATTAATATTAAAAAGATTTCGGAATCAATATAGTGGATTACAGAAGAGAATTACGGCATTTTTTGTGCTTATTCGGGAACAGTAGACAGACTTTTTAAATACCCCGTTATAATCACTTATGAAAATAACGTTGTAAAAAATACTGAGGATATAAAAGGTCTTCTCCATGAAAGTATAACAGTTTTTATACCGCTTTGAGTAAAAGAAATATTGTTCCAAACGTAACCTTTTAAAAATGCAGCTTTTGCCTTAATG
>CAZNVF010000217.1:630-1710 GCA_964576395.1 uncultured Oscillospiraceae bacterium | reverse complement strand
AGTGCTTATCAATACGCTTACCATAAATATTGGATACAAAAACCGACTTATACCCACCAACTAAAGTTGCATCAATACCGTCACTCCCATAGAAATCAAAAGCGGGTTTTTGTTCGTCTGTATAGGCAACGGCAACACAAGAGAAATTCCTTTTGACCGGCGTTATATCAGAAAAATATTTTTTTGCAAGAACCTGATTGATTTTTTCTTCGAAATCCCAAACTGTTCTTGAAATCAAAGACCACATAATGAATCGTAGATCTTTTTGTTCGCTTAAATACGGGAAAGAAAGGATTTTCATCTTATTTTGTTCGAGCGTGCTTCTAATTATATGACAAAATTCAGGCAAGTGTTTCTCATAAATCTGATTGGCCTGATTGTATTCATCATAATCCACCAAATGGATATTTACCGTAAACTTTCCGTTGTCCAATTTTCGGAGCATCCCATATTTTCCGTTTTCACCCTGACATTGGATTTCCAATTCTTCTTCAATATAAGGCATCGGAACGCAAAGTTCATCGGAAAGCTCTTTTGCTGATTTGGGTTTATTTTTACATAAGTAAACCAGATTTTGAGAAAAAGATCGTTCGGTTTTAGTACGAGGATCGTTCCCGCATGGATTTCCGGTTCCTGAAATAGCCAGCTTAATTGGTTTTAATACATAAGTTTTTTCATTCATGGCTTGAACCCCTTTTCTGATTTGATTTCGTGCGGAAAACAAACGCTGCTTTATGGTGTTTTCATTGATGTTAAGCCTCAAGGCAATATTTTTTACAGATAGTCCGCCAATATAAAACAGGATCATTACTTCACGATATGCCTTTGACAAAAATGCAATCTCTTTAAAGATTCTTTTTAATTGTTCTCGTTCGGCAGATTCCTCAATCAGTAAGTCAATATCATTTTCCTTCGATGCAAAAAGAACTAAATCACTGTTTTCGATGCTTAGAACTGTATGCTCTGCGTTTCGGCGCTGACAATAGTCTGCGTAAACCCGCCGAGCAATTGTCCAAACATAGGCATAAAAGTTATCAATTTCCTCTTGCCTATGTATGGCCGATATCACTGTAAAAATGA
>CAZNVF010000217.1:0-620 GCA_964576395.1 uncultured Oscillospiraceae bacterium | reverse complement strand
CTGCACCGATGATAAGAAAAATGAAACAGCTTATCGAGGAAATTTTTGTCGTCAAGTAATTTAAGAGCTTCGTCTGCTTTCATTTTGCACTTCCTTCGTTCCAATCATGATTGTTACGCTTATATAGTCCCAATTTTGCAAATCAGGTTAGGTGAATCTAAAAAACAGTATATCAAAAAATCATAAAATTTTCTACCGTTTAGGAGCAAATGCATCGATAGGGATATTGCTCCCTGATGCTGCTTCACCTCGACTATAAATCAAATCACTGCTGACTATATCTATCGTCCTGCTACGAATGTTGTTCATCCGTCCTATTCATGTCATTGGGCCTTGTGTCTTGAATCCTTCCGTCTCGCTTTCACGCTCCGCCATTTGCTTTACCAGCCGAGAAAACATTTCCCCCGCCTGCCGATCAATGTCGGCAAGGTGGCTGTTCAGCTTTCCGGAGGTCAGGTGTAAATAACAGATGTTGTTCTCACAGGTAAATATAAAACCTTTTAGAGATGAAAACATATACTGGGAAAGAGAGGGATAAGGCGGAAATAGTTGGCCTATTCTTTTGGAAGAAAGCCTGCAAATAAAAAGTCAAGCCCCAAACAGGACTTGACAAAAGAAAA
>CAZNVF010000216.1:0-1711 GCA_964576395.1 uncultured Oscillospiraceae bacterium | reverse complement strand
ATTGTCGAAAATACTTTTAATTTTTCATAAATTCTCTTTTATATTCCAAATTATATGTTATAATTTAATATATCAATATTTTAGAAATTAAGAGGCATATTTAAGCATGATAAAAGAAAAGATTTCTGTTCTTAAAGAAAAAATTGACATTTCTGAGGTCATATTTTCTACATATATTCCGCTTACGGTTGTGTTTCTTGAAATTACTTTAAAGCTTAAATACCCTTCAGGCCACTCAGGCTTTTTTGGAATAATGCTTATTTTTTCTGTTGCGTTTGGAATTTTTCTAAACATTTTATGTTCGCTTCTTAATACTGAAAAAAAAAGGAAGATATTTGCTGGAACTGTTATTTTTCTGCTTTGTTTTTATTTTACTGTTGAATCATTTGTCAAAAGCGCATATCAAGTATATATGCCCTTTTCTTCCATCATTGAAGGAACTGGCGGTGTGCTCACAGATTTTTTTGATACTTTTTTAAAAGCGTTAAAAAGCGGATTTTTTATAATAATATTTCTTTTTTCCCCTTTTATTCTATTCCTATTAACCTGTTTTGTAAAGAGACTAAAATATGAATTTGGTTTGAAATATGAGCATCGAAAAACCGTGCTCATCTATGAATCCGTGCTCATTGCTGTAATGGCGATTTTTGGAACAAGAATAGTATTTGATAACCAAACTATGTTTGGCATTTACCGCGAAGCTTACAATTTTGATAATACATCAGCTGCTTTTGGCCTTGTTACCGGCACAAGGCTTGATATCCAATACAAAATATTCGGCAACCCTGCCGAAAACAGCTTTATTATGGATATTCCAGAAATTCCAAAAGAAACTGAAACATTGCACGAGGAAATTCCAAATATTTCGAACGAAATTCCTTCTGAAGAGAAAGTATATGACTATAATATTATTGACATTGATTTCGACAAAATTATTGCTGAAACTGCTGATCAAAACCTTATAAATGTACATAAGTATGTAGCCAGCCTTTCAGGTACAAAACAAAATGAATACACTGGTCTGTTTAAAGGTAAGAACCTTATTATTATAGCGGCCGAATCTTTCAGTGCGGAAGTTATTGATGAAGAACTCACCCCTACCCTTTATCGTCTTACAAACAAAGGAATAAAATTCAATGATTTTTATCAGCCCACTTGGGGCGGAAGCACTTCTACAGGAGAATATTCTATTCTCACTGGACTTGTTCCTACCTCTGGTGTGAGCAGTATAAGAAAAATTTCAGATTGTAATCTAAGTTTTACTATTGGCAATCTGCTCAAGGCCGAAGGCTATTTCAGTGGCTCATACCATGACGGAACATATACATACTATGGCCGCAATAATACACATACCAAATTTGGTTATGATTATTTCAAAGCTTTCGGCAATGGCCTAGAGGAGGTAATGAGCACCATAGGCTGGCCTGCCAGCGACCTTGAAATGATTGAAGCTACCCTTGGCGATTACATAGATAATGAACCTTTTTCTATCTACTATATGAGCGTCAGCGGACATGGCTTCTACACCGATTTTAATAACTATATGTCAGAGAAAAACCGCGCCTATGTTGAGGATCTTGATTATTCCACCACTGTCAAAGCTTATATTGCTGCAAACCTTGAACTTGAACACGCTTTGGCATATCTTGTTGACGAACTTGAAAAAGCGGGAATAGCGGATGATACTGTTATCGTTATTTGCCCTGACCAC
>CAZNVF010000215.1:0-1719 GCA_964576395.1 uncultured Oscillospiraceae bacterium | reverse complement strand
AAGTGAAAGGGGAAGAAACTGTTAAGTTACGCATGGCGGCGAACCGTGTTCATGGGATATCTAAGAAAAAGCGCAACGGTGAATTAAGTAGTAAGTGCACCTAGCTTAAATAAAGCATAAGGCCAGCGCCTAACGGCGCTGGCCTTGTATTAAGTTCTTACTGGGCTTTAAAGTCTGCAGCTATTGGGGCGGCCTGCTTAAATTTGGACAATTAAAATCCAGGCGGCGCCAAGCGGTAATCGTCCTCTCCCCATTTATAATAGATGTTTAAAATAAAGCCTTTCCTTTAAACAATTTAAGAAATGACAAATTGCCAGTGATATATGTACTTAAGCTATATTAATAAGGGATGACATCATGCCGCATTGTAGCAGAATACACATCGTCTATTTTTCCATTATTCGATATTTTTGTAATTGGGTTAACTGGACTGTCAGACCAAATGTCAAGTATGGCAGAAGGTAAGCTTTTAACATCATTTTTATAGTATTTATATGATTTACAGTTATTTGTGTTTGAAACAAAATACTAGGCCCATGATATTATGGGTCTAGTATTAATTTAATTATGGACCAACTATAGAAAAATTTATATAATGGCCATTTGTTTCAGGATCATTAAGCAAAATCGGGGTAAGCTTTTCGTTTTCGGTATCATAAGAATATATACCGGGTTGATTTCCAAAATGGTCACCATAAATATAGAAATAAAAAGTTTTGCCCTCATCTATCGTATATACGTTTGCGACATAATCTGCATAAGGATAGGGACATTCCGTTTTTGTAAAAGTAGTTTCATCTTCTCCGAACACAAGAGAATAATATTCTCTTGGCTGATCAACATAGAAAAAACTATTCTCCATTGTAACAAGAAGTTCGTTGCTTGAGATTTGTACAGCAGCTACCATCCTCATCTCATCCGCTTTTGAACTGTAGGTAAAAATTTTATTAGGATCTTTAACCATATCCCTTGAAAGCAGTGCCAAGTGATGTTCCAAAGGAGCCTTGAAAAGGCTGTAATCTCCGCGTTCCTCAGCTTCATTCCAAAAAATGCATGTAAACATTCCTGTTTTATAGTTATAAAAAGGTTGTGTCGAACCGCTTGTATAAATAAAAGGTTCGTTGTTGGCATCCGCCATATAAGTAAAAGTATCACTTGGAATGTCATAAGTTACAGGCATAATCGGATGTTCACTTGTAACCATCATTATCAAAAGAGTGTTTTCATCGAGAACAAGAATATCATTATACGCATGATTTTCACTATTTAATATCTGTGCGTCATGAGTATCCAAATCATATACCCAAAGACAGTTTCCTCCGTTATAGTTTCCCAGTTCGATATTATTTGAAAAGTAAACTTTATTGTTCTCTTTGGAAACAACACCGGAAGCATAAGATGAATCCACGGGTAAAATGCATTCTTCTGTAAGCACTTCTGAATTAAGATTATATGTAAAGAAAACCATGTCTTTTCCGCTTTTGTTATTAGGATTATCTCTTACATATGTTATGGAAAGGTAAGGACTTTCGCAAGCTTCTGTATTATCATTTCTTATTGCAGAGTCGATATCATCAGTCTTTGTATTATCATCTTTTATTGAAGAATTGATATCATTATTTTCCGGTTGTAATATCGGGGCGTTGCAACCGGAAAGCAAAAAAACAATTAAAATAAATGTTATAATGGATTTGGTTACCATAACTATACATCTCCGAA
>CAZNVF010000214.1:0-1818 GCA_964576395.1 uncultured Oscillospiraceae bacterium | reverse complement strand
ATGAAGAAGAACTTGATAACGCCTATCATACATCTTATGATACCTATTATAAAACTGGGCTTCCTGTTGGTCCAATATGTAACCCAGGTGTTGACGCAATAAATGCGGTGCTCTACCCGGAGGAAAGTGATTACTATTATTTTGTCACTGATGCTGAAGGAAACTTCTATTATGCAAGCACGCTTGCAGAACATGAGAATAATATTGTCAAGGCTGGAAGGGCTGGCTAATCTTCTTTTGAAATAAAACAATATATAACAAATGAAAAACTGCTTCTTTTATAAAGAAGCAGTTTTTCATTGCCTAGTGGTTGTTTCTTTTCATATAATATATCGACCAAAACTCAAAATGAACGGCGGGATAAAATATGAAAGAATACTACTATTTTTTTAGTTCAGTTACAACTGCAATGAGGGGAGAGACTCTTTTAAGGAATAACGGTTACCATGCGTCTGTTTTTCGCGATAGTAGCATTAACCCTCATGGCTGTGGATACATTGTTAAGGTAAAAGGCGACAAAGAAAAGATTAGCGCGTTACTTCAAAAAGCGGGGCTGCGCTTTAGTGAAATCAGGGAGGTATAAGAAATGCTCTATTTTGATAATGCGGCGACAACTTATCCTAAACCTTACGAGGTTAGAAGAGCTGTAAATGCATCATTTCTATATTATGGTGCAAACCCGGGAAGAAGTGGTCATAAACTTGCTATGGATACCGCAAGGGAAGTCTTCAAATGCCGTGAGAAAGTAGATAAACTTTTTGGCTGCATTTATTCCGAAAATGTTATTTTCACTAAAAATTGCACAGAGGCAATAAACCTTGTAATAGTAAGCGTAGTGCCAAAGGGCCACTGCGTAATTTCAGACCTTGAGCATAACTCTGTTTTAAGGCCGCTTTACAATTTAAAAAGCAAAGGAGAGGCGGATTTCTCAGTTGCAAAAGTGATCGAAAATGATGCTGATTCCACACTCATGTCTTTTAAAAATGCCATAAAAAAGAACACAAAGCTGATGATAGTGACTGGGGCCTCAAATGTTTTTGGAATAAAACCTCCAGTGAAGGAGCTTGCCGCTTTGGCACATGAGCATGGTGTACTGTTTATGCTTGATGCAGCGCAAACAGCAGGTTCTGAAAAATATGACATGGAAAAAGACAATATTGATTTTATCTGTGCTCCGGGCCATAAAGGGCTTCTTGGCCCAATGGGAACAGGAATTATAGTGGCAAAACAGCCGGAACTTTTAAAACCACTTCTCTTCGGGGGAACTGGAACCTATTCACTTGAGCCAAAACAACCCGATACGATTCCTGAAGGGCTTGAAAGCGGAACGCTGAATGTTCCGGGAATTTGTGGGCTTTCTGCTGGTATAAGTAAGGTGATGAAGGAGGGGGAAGAAAGGATAGGTGAAAGAGAGATAAAAATTGCGCAGTTTATATATTCTGAACTTGCGAAAATGAAAAATGTAACACTTTTCACAGAATATCCCACCCAAAATACACACGCTGCGGTGATATCTTTTGTAATAGGCGATCTTACAGGGGAGGCAACAGCGCAACTTCTTTCTAATAATGGAATTGCAAGCAGGGGAGGATTCCATTGCGCAGCACTTGCTCACAAAAAATTTGCCACGGATAAACGTGGAACATGCAGAATAAGCGTCGGTCCAATGAACACTTTTAGCGAAGCCACAAAACTTATAAAAATAATTTATTCCATTTCAGAAAATATTTATTCATAAAATAACTCTTGAAAATATAAGTGGTTGTGCTATTATATATTATAGATAGGTACTACAATTTGAGCACGGGACAAAGAAGG
>CAZNVF010000213.1:0-1851 GCA_964576395.1 uncultured Oscillospiraceae bacterium | reverse complement strand
ATGCCAGGATGAGCGCAGCCAATATAAAAATAAAGATAAAGCAATGAAAGTGCTTCGCAGCCGTCTTTATGAGCAAAAGCAGCGCGCCGCAGATGAAAGCCGTGCAGCAGACCGCAGAGCCCAAGTTGGCAGCGGGGACAGAAGCGAACGCATACGAACATATAATTTTCCCCAAGGCCGCGTTACGGACCACAGAATAGGTCTTACACTGTATAAAATCGATTCTATAATGAATGGTGATATAGACGAGCTTATTGATGCGCTTCGCGCTTTCGATAGAGCAGAAAAACTCCGTTTAGGAGAAGAAAACTGAAAGTCAGGGACATGATGGAAACTTTACTTCTTGATGCAGAACAACCGGGCGCGATAGATTCCGTGGTCGAAATACTGAAATGCGGTGGCCTTGCAGCAATTCCAACAGAGACTGTATATGGCCTTGCGGCAAATGCTTTTAATGAAAAAGCTTGTGCAAATATATTTAAAGCAAAGGGTCGCCCGGGGGATAACCCCCTAATTGTTCACATCTGTAATATGGATATGCTTTTTCAAGTCGTTTCCGAGGTGCCTACAGCGGCTGTAAGGCTGGCAGAAAAATTTTGGCCAGGTCCGCTTACAATAATAATGAAAAAAAACGACAGAATACCGCTGGTCACAAGTGCCGGCCTTTCAACGGTGGCGGTGCGCTTTCCATCCCATCATGTCGCTCAGGAGATAATAAGAAAAACGGGGCTTCCACTGGCAGCTCCGTCGGCAAATCTTTCTGGCAGCCCAAGCCCTACAACTTTTCAGCACTGTGTGAACGATTTGAACGGAAAAGTGGAAGCTATAATTGATGGTGGGCCGTGCTCTGTTGGTGTGGAATCCACAATAATCTCTCTTGCAGGAGAAAGGCCAGCCCTGCTTCGTCCGGGGTATGTTACTCTTGAGCAGCTTCGGGAGACTATAGGAGAGGTAGAACTTTCCAAAGCTGTACTCGAAAAGCTTGGCGATGGGGAAAAGGCAATATCTCCCGGTATGAAATATAAACACTATGCGCCAAAGGCAAAGGTGAACCTTGTAAAAGCTTCATCAGAAAAATATGTGGAGTTTGTGAATGAGCATGCAAATGAGGACGTTTATGCGCTTTGTTTTGATGAGGAAGTCCCAATGCTCAGGGTAAAAACTGTAACCTATGGCTCGAAGTTTTCTGATAAAGACCAGGCAGAGCATCTTTTTGATTCCTTGCGTGAGCTTGACGCTGTTGGGGCAAAACTTGTTTTTGCCCACTCACCAAAGGCAAGCGGGGTGGGTCTTGCGGTTTATAACCGTCTTGTGCGCGCTGCAGGTTTTGATATAATTGAACTTAACTGAAATAGAAAGGGGCTTGTCTTAAAAAATGGCGAAAATAATCGGCCTTACGGGGCAAACAGGTGCCGGAAAAAGCACAGTTCGAAGTATGTTTGAAAGCCATGGCGCTAAGGTGATAGATGCTGACGCTGTCGCTCATGCTGTGGCAGATAATGAGCTTTGGTGTTTAGTCGATATTGTCGAGCAATTTTCCTGCCTTGTGCTCAACGATAAAGGTAAGCTCAATAGGAAGGCCCTTGGAAGAATGGTTTTTTCCGATAAAAAGAAGCTTCTTACTTTAAACAAAATAATGTTTCCATATATTGTAGCGGAAATAGAGCGGGAAGTGGAGACATTTGAAAAAGACGGCGCCGAAAGCATAGTTATAGACGGTGCTACGCTTATTGAAAGCGGTTGCGTAAAAATATGCGATAGCTTAGTCTCGGTCATCGCTGATGCGAAGGTAAGGAAAAAGCGCATAATAACTCGTGATGGCCTTACCAAATATGACGCCGAACGACGCGT
>CAZNVF010000212.1:0-1868 GCA_964576395.1 uncultured Oscillospiraceae bacterium | reverse complement strand
TCATGTCATCATTGTCCATACAGGGAAGGTCATCATGGATAAGTGAATAAGCCCGAATGCATTCAATGCCAACAGCATATGGCATAGATTCATTTTCAGAAAGCCCAAACATTTTAGCAAACTCAATGGTAAAAATTCCACGAAGCCTTTTACCGTCGAGCGCAGAATATCGCATAAATTTGACAATTTCATTCTCGTCCGAACAAGAAGATGCCAAAGTCTTGTTCATTGCTTCATCTATAAGCTTTTTGTCAGCTTCAATGAAAGAAAGCATAAAGTCCTCCCTGAATTAGATATTTTCAAGCTGTTCAATCTCCTGCTTCGCATTGTCCAGTTTTTTTTGGCAAAGCTTTGTAAGTTCTATTCCTTCTTTGTATAAAGCAAGGGAGTCTTCGAGCGATATCTCTTCAGATTCAAGTTTTTCGTTTATTTCGGAAAGTTTTTTTAAAGCTTCTTCAAATTTAAGTTCTTTTTTCAAGTTGAAACCACCCTTTCTGTTTTATCATTTACCGTAGCGTCAAGTTTGCCGTCCACAAAAAACAGTTCAAAGCTTTCACCAACTTCTATTTCTGAAATACTTTTTAGTTTTTTTCCGTTATATTCTGCTCTACATATAGAATGTTTTAACAAATTTGCAGGGCTGTTGTTGTCAAGCTTCATAAGTTCATTAGAAAGCAGAAGTTGTTTTTTGTCTATAATGTTATTTAAAGAAAAAGAAATAGCATTTTTAAAATTGTCCAGTTGTTTGGCATAGTTATCAGCTTTTTTAAGTGTCAAATTCTTAAACTTTACAGTACTGATTTTATCTAAATCAACGCCAAAAAAGCTGATTTTTCTATGCAAGGTGATATTTAGCCATTCTATATTGGAATCAAGGGTTTGCAAAAGCTCCAAAATATCAGGCGATGAAAGTTCGGCAGCTGCTGAAGGTGTAGGCGCTCGAAGATCTGCAACGAAATCACAAATCGAAAAATCTGTTTCATGGCCAACGGCAGAGATTATTGGTGTTTCACATTTATATATTACCCTTGCAAGTTCTTCATCATTGAATGCAGATAGGTCATCGGAGCTTCCCCCGCCCCTTCCGATTATAATAACGTCAGGTTTTATTTTTGTGTCTTGTTTAATAACCGCTTCAGCAAGTTGCTTTGGGGCATCATCTCCCTGAACAGTTACAGGAGTGAGCACAAGCTTTGCAACCGGCCAACGTCTTCCAAGCACATTTATTATATCATGAACGGCGGCACCATGAGCTGAAGTTATAACACCTATTTTTTCGGGGTATTTTTTAAGTGATTTTTTATGTTCAGCATCAAAAAGGCCCTCTTTACTTAGCCTTTCTTTTAACTGTTCAAAAGCAAGATATTTTGCTCCAAGGCCGTCAGGTTGCATATCATATATATAGAGCTGACAAGTGCAGGATTTTTGATATACGGATAGATCACAGCGGACAATGACGGCCATTCCATCCTTTGGAACAAATCTGATCCTTTCGGCATAAGTTCTAAACATTACACAGTTTATTTCAGAATTTTCATCCTTAAGGGTAAAATAGCAGTGCCCGGAATAGTAATTTCCGCGAAAATCTGTTATTTCACCTTGTATATATATACCTGAAAGTTTTTTGTTCTCATCGATATATGATTTTAAATAAGAGGTTATCTGTGTAACGGTTAAAATGTTGAACCCTGCCAAAACAAATACCTCCTTTTAAAAATTATTTTTTATTATAAGCAACAGCCGCAAGCACTGCAATACCTGCCGCATTATCTGAAGAAAATTCCGGTGCGGCAAAAATTCCATTATATTTTTGCTCAATTGTTTGTCTGATTATTGTGTTTGACATTACGCCGCCAGCGTAAACAAGT
>CAZNVF010000211.1:0-1874 GCA_964576395.1 uncultured Oscillospiraceae bacterium | reverse complement strand
GTCCCTTACCGTAATTTTATCCAATGGTTTGTCTTCAAGAAGTTTCATAAGTGAATTTTTAATTTCTTTTTTAGTAAACTGAGTCATCCTCTCCTCCTTTCATTTCGCTGACAAAAGTAGAACCCAAAATCAATATAGCGCCTAGAGTGTTTATTATATCCATCTCTTCTTTAAGAAGGAATGTCGAAAGCAGCACAGCCAATATCGGATCTATATAACTGAAAATAGCGACAGTCTGCGCTTTTAATTCTTTTATTGACCCAAAATACATCACATAAGCGATACCTGTATGTACAATTCCCACTACTAGGAGTAATACCACGGTTATGGGTTTTAATATCAAAGTGGAAACCGGTACTGTCAAAAGACAATATGGCGCCAGCACCACGGTGGCTGCGCCGAGTTGCATTACTGTTGTATCATAAGATGATATATCTTTTAGCTTTTTATTCATCAGAATGATAGCAGCATAAAGCGCTCCTGCTCCAACGCCGAATACAACTCCGGTAAGGCTGAAATCATCTGCAGTCCCTGACTGTATTACTCCGGAAACGCATACCATGCCAAGAAGTGCGCACAAGACGCATACGACCTTTTTAACGGTTAATTTTTCGCCTAATACGAAGGGAGAAGCTATAATTACAAAGATTGGCGCTAAATAGTAACATAGCGTAGCTACTGCAACGGTAGTATAATTGTATGCCTCAAAAAGCAATATCCAGTTAAAACCTATAAGGCCTCCTGATACCAATAGAAGTATTAAATTGCGTTTAACTGCTTCCTTTGATATGGGATTATTTCCGAATTTCATTATCATCAATAAAAATATTGTACTGATAAATCCCCTTGCCAAAGCTATAATGCTGGACGGGAGTGGTATGTATTTTACGAAAATTCCTATGGTTCCGAAAACAACCATAGCTGATATTAATTTAATTTTTGCATTTTGCTGTGAGTGTTGCTTGTTATTCATTATTATTTCAGTCCTTCATTTGCTGTCGTCTTACGCTCCGCAGATCAGATTCATTTCATGGTACGTACTTTCTTTACTTAGGTTAAAGTTCTCCTTTTTTTCGTAGATATTCAAGAAAGCTTTTGCATCCTTCTGTTATGTCATCGTACGTTACATCAAAATTGCCTGTATACCACGGGTCGGCAATATCTCTGGGATTTTGGGAAAAGTCCAAAAGTCCGTAGATTTTCTTCTCGCTGTCCCTGCCCTGTCCCAAGAGATTCATAATGTTTCTGCGGTTGTTCTTGTCCATTATAAATATATAATCATATTGTTTATAATCGTCTTTAGTAAATTGTACGGCTCTATGTTCTTGACACTGCACTCCAACTTCTGCTAATTTACGTCTGGTACCTTGATGAACGCCGTTTCCTATTTCTTCTCTGCTGGTTGCGGCAGAGTTTATTATAAATTTATCCTCAATATGAAGTTTCTTAACCATATCTTTTAATACGAATTCTGCCATAGGACTGCGGCAAATATTGCCGTGGCACACAAATAATACTTTTATCATCAACGAAAATCCTCCTGAAATGCCCTATTCTGCCCCGATTTACCGCAGTTTTCCGAACTGCATTTTGTTTTCCGAACTGCATTTTGCCTATTAGATTGTTGAATTTGTCACAGAATAAGAAAAATGCGGCAAATCGGGGCAAACCCGGGACATGAAACGTAGTAAAATCGTAGTAAGGAGGGGGGATTTTACTCTTCAGAGAGTAGTTCCTCCTCTTTTAACGCTCCTTCATATTCAATCTTCTTTTTTCCGGATTGCCTTCCATCTTCTTTACATCTGTAGACTCCGGCTTTCTTCCTGCCATTGGAATTCCCTCCCCATTTTTTGCATAATAAAAACGCCTGCATC
>CAZNVF010000210.1:0-1880 GCA_964576395.1 uncultured Oscillospiraceae bacterium | reverse complement strand
CCTTTGAACAGCGAAGATAATGAGAAAATGATGAGAAGCTTTTTTGAAAAAGAAGGGAAGCATATAGTTTCTGGCGGAACCACTGCGAAAATCGCAGCAGAATATCTTGGAAAGACTGTTCGCCCATGCAATCTCAATGCTGAGCCTACGATACCGCCGATGTCGGAAATAGACGGCGTTGATCTTGTGACAGAAGGCGTTGTAACTATGGACCGGGTACTCAAATATGCAAAAGATTATGTGAGTGACAACCGCACTTATGAACAGTGGAATAACAAACGTGATGGGGCTTCATCCATATCAAGGGCAATTTTTGAGGATGGGACGGACATAAACTTTTTTGTGGGCTGCGCCATAAACCCTGCCCATCAAAACCCAAATCTGCCCATAAATTTTAATATCAAAAAGAGCATTGTTGAGCAGCTTTCAGAGAGCCTTAAGCAGATGGGCAAAAAAATCACTGTGACATATTTCTAAAAAAGATTAAAGCCGCTCTAAAAGATAGGTGCGGCATTAATCTTTTTTGATAAGTAAAATGGAGCGGCGAAGGCCGCTCCATTTTTTGTTTTAAAGGCTGTTTACAACATCAAGGAATTTTTCTTTGCTCTGAACCCCGACAAAGCGGTTCACTTCTTCGCCATCTTTAAAGAAAATGACTGTTGGAATGGACATTACGCTAAACTGCGATGCAAGATCACGGTTCTCATCAACATCGACCTTTCCAACAACGGCTTTTCCTTCAAGTTCATCTGCGAGTTTTTCAATGGTCGGGCCAAGCATTTTGCAAGGGCCGCACCAAGTTGCCCAAAAGTCTACAACAGCAATTCCGCTGCCACCAGCAACTATTTTTTCAAAATCCTCTTCATTCATGTGTAAAGCTGACATTATATAAAACCCCCGTTCCTTTATTTTATTTTTACCTTTTAAATAATTATAATTCATTTTCAAATAGTTGTCGAGATATATGTGAGAAAAATAAAAAAATTAACATTTTAGTCTTGACAAAAGTGTCCCACGCAACTATAATAATAAAGCGCATTGAATATTGCCCCATTGTGTAACGGTAGCACGGCAGACTCTGACTCTGTTTGTCGGGGTTCGAATCCTCGTGGGGCAACCATATAAACCGCATTGTTAAACAAAATTTAACTTTGCGGTTTTGTTTATATATGCCAGTGCCGGTTTGGTACCATTTATAATGCTTATGTGAGGTAAAGTAGCACGAAATAATTTGATAGACACCAGCCCTGCTATTCCGTAAAATAAATAGGAACTATATAGGAAATTGTTGGAAATCGCA
The DNA here is from genome assembly GCA_964576395.1 of uncultured Oscillospiraceae bacterium. GTDB lineage: Bacteria > Bacillota > Clostridia > Oscillospirales > Ruminococcaceae > UMGS1668. The sequence goes on along the minus strand of CAZNVF010000210.1, from coordinate 580 downwards.
ATATACTTAACCAAAGTAACCGAGAGACAAATCGGGTTTTGTAGGAGGTATATATGAGCAACATCATCTGGCCAGGAAATGTGCAGGGCACAATGACGCTGTATCTCAGTCGAAAACTTAGATTTGACGATATGTTCTTTGAACAATATAAAAATTGTTTGATCTGGATGAAAACTTGGATATGAAAATTTTAGAGATCGGATGCGATCCCGGAGCTCTGGCAGAATCATTACACAGATGGTATCCCAAGGCACAGATCACCGCAATAGACAGGGACAGCAATTTCATTTCTTTTGCAAAGAAAAATATTGTTGGGATTGAATTCAGAGAAGGGGATGTCACACACCTTCCATTCAGCGATGAATCATTTGATGTCACAATTTCCAACACTGTTCAAGAACATATCGAACCGACTGCATTTTGGAGTGAACAGCGGCGTGTATTGAAACCGGGTGGTGTGTGTCTTTGCCTTTCTGCAAGAAAAGGTCTGTATTGTGTCGCATCATGCTTAGAGATAACGGATGAGGAAAGAAAATTTTGGGAAAATTGTCTGCAGTTAAATGAAAAACAGGATAAGTAC
>CAZNVF010000209.1:0-1905 GCA_964576395.1 uncultured Oscillospiraceae bacterium | reverse complement strand
CGCCTCCAAAATCAAGCATCACTTTTTAAGTGGTGCTTATTTTTTAATGACATTGGAGGAATAAAATTGATAGTTCCCGTAGATAAATACAATGTTTCTGCTGCGGCAAATGTGTATATGCTTTCATGGAAAGAGTTACACAAAGATATATGCTCAAAAGAATTTATAGAAAAACACGATTTAGAATATATGCAAAACTTTCTTTCTGAGAAAATAAACGCCGGTTGCAAAATTTTTATTTGTTTACATGACGGCGTTCCGGCTGGAGTTGTGGGGGTAACAAAAGATGAAGAAATATGCCTTTTATATGTTCTTCCGGAAGAACATATAAAAGGCTGCGGCAGTGCACTTTTGGCTTATGCAATAAATTTTTGCAAAAAACCTTGGGTGACTGTTCTCGAAACAAACAATAGAGCTGCTTTGTTTTATGAAAAGCGCGGGTTCAAATTTTTCGGAAAAATAAATAATATTTCGTCGAAAAATAAAATTTCTGAATATAAATATGTTTACCAAAGCAAAAATATGTGATAATATAATTATTGAACCTTTAGCATGGAGGATAAAATGAAGCGAATTTGCATTATTTATACTGGCGGCACCATTGGCATGGAACGCACAGAAAATGGATACGAACCTGGTAAGGAACCTTTTGCCAACATAATGGCAAGGATCAGTGATTTTTCATCTCCTGAACTGCCAGAATATGATGTAATAGAATTTTCTCCGCTTTTAGATTCATCAGATGTAACCGTGAGCGAGTGGAACAAGATTGGAAGAACTATTTATGAAAAAATGAATGATTACGACGGTTTTGTCGTTCTTCATGGAACAGATACTATGGCTTATACAGCTTCAGCACTTTCATTCATTCTTCAAAACCTGCCTAAGCCAGTAATATTTACCGGGTCACAGATACCCCTTTGTGAGATAAGAAGCGACGCAAAAGATAATCTTATCGCGTCAATGCTTATTGCAGCTTCCGGAAAAGTTTTCGAGGTTTGTCTGTATTTTGCAGGCAAACTTTTAAAGGGAAACCGTTCAATAAAAATGTCGGCAGACAGTTTTATTGCTTTTGATTCTCCGAACTATCCGCGAATAGCAGAGGCCGGAATAGATATAAAATACCGCGATTCTGTACTCATGAAAAAAAGTGATAAATCACTTGTGCTCAAAGAGCTTGATGAGGAACCCGTAGGGGTGCTTAAAATTTTCCCAGGAATACAGATCGAACTTTTTGAATCTATAATAACTGAAAGACTTCGTGGTGTAGTTCTTGAAACTTTTGGTGCGGGCAATGTTCCAAATTATTGTAGTGCTCTTAAAAGAATAATACAAAAAGCTTATGATAATGGGGCTGTTGTCGTTGTCTGCTCACAATGTCCAATTGGTAATGTTAGTATCGGCACATATGCTGCAAGCGGCAATCTTAAAGGCGCTGTAAGCGGTAAAAATATGACTACTGAAGCTGCTGTTGCCAAGCTTTACTATTTATTTAGCTGCGGTTACTCGACAGAAGAAATAAAAGAATTTATGGCTATAGATCTCTGCGGAGAGCTTGACGAATGATAGAGAATATAATGGATATTGAACTTTATTATGAAGAAAAAGGAAAAGGTGAACCTTTTATAATGCTCCACGGAAACGGTGAAAATTGTTCTATTTTTGAAAAAGAAATGAATTATTTTTCTAAAAAATATCGTGTTATCGCTATAGATACCCGCGGCCACGGCCAATCGCCAATGGGCGAAGAGGCATTTTCTCTTTATCAGTTTGCTGAAGACCTTAAAAACTTTATGGATGAGTACCAAATTGAAAAAGCAAATATACTTGGATTCAGCGATGGGGGAAACATTGCGCTTATTTTTGCTGCAAAATATCCTGAAAAAGTTATTAAGCTTATTGCAA
>CAZNVF010000208.1:0-1963 GCA_964576395.1 uncultured Oscillospiraceae bacterium | reverse complement strand
GGACGCAATCCATGACACAGTGCATGAAATGGCAAGGGACGAGGCAAGGCACGGCTGCGGCTTTGAGGGCTTATTAAAGCGCTATTTTGGTTAAAATTAGATACAAATAAATACGCTTAGATACAGGGATTGAGGTTTCTTAATCCCTGTTTTTATGCGCTTTTCATTAAAGAGTGTTTCGTGTACAGCAGAGTCACGAAACTAACAGAAATGGCACTTGTGTTATAGGAAACTTAAGGGCAAATAAGGGCAGAACAAGGGCAACTGTATAATCTGTTTGATTAATTTTGCTCTGCCCTTATTTTCTTCACAAACGCAGGTATATCAACGACTTGCAGACTCCTGTATAATAAAAATAAGGGCAAGCCCTAATAAAAAACAGGAGTGTGATAATCATGAAAGGTAGTATCAGAAAAAGAGGGAAATCATGGTCATACCGTGTTTATGTCAGCACGGTTTGCGGACAAAACAAGCAAATTGAGAGCGGTGGTTTCAAAACTAAAAAAGAAGCCCAACTTGCGATGACAAAGTTTATAAATGACTATGAAGAAACAGGAATTTATCCCGAAAACAAAAAAATAACATTTAATGAGGTGTATGAGGAGTTTATAGAGTTTGAAGGAAAACCAAAACGAGCGTATGCAACGCTTAAAAAATACGATTCTATGTATAGAAATCATTTCAAACCAGCCTTTGGAGATTTTTATGTTTATAAAATCACGGCAAAAGCATTGGAAAGATTTATAAATGAACGAGGAGAAAATTATAGTGAGGAGTTTGTTAAAGGATTGTATAAAACCTTGAAATGTGTATTCGATTATGCCCATAGGAAAAGATATATGAAGCATAATATATTTGATGACGTAGCGCCTCCTCCCGATCCAAGACATGTGGGAGAGATGAAGGTTTACACATCGGAAGAATTATCTGTTATGTATAAACGGCTTGAAAATACAAATGTAAAGATTCCATTCTATATTGCATTAAACACCGGGCTCCGGGAAAGTGAGTGTTTGGGACTTCGTTGGAAAGATGTTAATTTTGCTTCAAAGACCATAAGTGTGAACAAACAATTACTTTATCAGGATAGAAAATGGTGCTTTTGTCCGCTCAAAACAGTAAATTCATACAGAACAATAAATATATCGGATAACTTTATAAAATTTCTTGAAGAATTAAAAGCGTCGCAAAACAAAAATAAAAAACTATATGGTGAAGGATATAAAAGAAATTTTGTTACAGAGCGGCTACATAAAAATAAAGAAAACTATATGGAAGTAACAGACCTAATAAACGTAAAGGAAAACGGCGAAATGCTAACGCCGAATAGCATTAAATTTTTATCAAGAATAATAAAAGACGATTTGAATATTCCATTCAAGTTTCATAATCTGAGGCACACCTATGCAACCGTCTTAGCCGAAAGCGGAATAAGTCCAAGATATGTACAGGAAATGCTGGGACATTCAAAGCTTGAATTTACATTAAAGTATTACACTCATACCACCGGACATATAGCGGATATGGCAAGAATGGCGATAGATGGGATGATCTCAGGTATAAAATAATCGCAAAATTTCAAAAATTTGTCCCAAATACTTGACATTCTGTCCCTTGTGTGCTATGATATAAATGTATTAAGAAAGTGTGTATAGGTAGTGTAAAGTAAAAATGAAAACAAGCAGTTAATCTTATTCTCTTTGTATAATATTTTATCATGCTCCAAAATACTTATAAAGACTGAAATGAACATGCTTTCAGTCCAGGCTTAATAAGCATATCGAACCATGATTCATGGAATTTACAAATGGAAATGAGGGGTATCATTATTTTGCACAAAGACGCATTATCCCCCATGAACATTGAGGTTTTCGAAGCTGTAATAAAAGAACTTTACACTACCTGTGTATAAAGTCCAGCGGTGTGATGTCAAGTGAAACAGAATAAAAAATCTTTTTATTTT
>CAZNVF010000207.1:0-1965 GCA_964576395.1 uncultured Oscillospiraceae bacterium | reverse complement strand
AAGGTATTCCGTATGACAAGGGGCAGCGCTGAGCATGCAAAAAGAGAGGCGGCCACATGGCCGCCTCTCTTGCGTTTGTCGAGTATTGTCGAATTTTAAAAACGAAAACGCTTTCACTTTCTTCCTAAATGTTGTAAAAAATAATATTTGATTTTACGCCATCTAAAAGCCTTGAACTGTGGAAATCCTTGCAAATACAGGCTTTTTTGTCTATTAAGGCACTCAAAACAACAATGATTTTTGCCACTTTGGTGCCCCAGATGGTGCCCGAATTCTCTATGGCGATATAAAACGTACGGGTAGATATAAGAAAAACCATACTACGCGAGGACGGCTAGCTTTGTGATTTTGTACAAATATCGGGAAGCGATAGAAAATTTCACATATAAGTTGCTATAATATATGACTAAATATGCTTGTTTGCACGATAAGGAGCATTATGTATGAATCTAAGGCAAAGGATTTCAAAAGTACCCAAAGAGTTCTTTTATGCTGATAAAGTGTTCTTCCGAGAAATAAACTCTGATGATGATTTAGCCCTTGCGGTTTGCGAACTAACATTGCCCCCCGAGCAGCAAAATTTTGTAAATCCGGCGGGCTTTTCGATTGGTCGAGCCTATCTGTTCCCAAATGACAATGTTCCCTACCTAATTTATGCAATAGAACAAGGCCAAGAAATCCCTATTGGTTTTATTTTGTTGCGCTTTATCTGCCATACGGAAGATAAACGCTCTTGGAATCACTATATCATACATCCTCCCAGAACAAATTGGAGTTATTTTATAGTTCCGGAACATCAAAGTAAGGGGTATGGAACTTTATCCGCCGAACTTGCCATTAGGCTTCTGTTGCAAGCTGCTCCAGAGTATCCCATCGAACTCACTACGGAGCAAAGCAACTTGAAAGCTCAAAATCTTTACATGAGATTAGGTTTCGAAAAAATAGATGAACTTGATGGCGATGACCTTGTATTCCTATATGATTTATGCCGCAACGATTGAATATAGCAAGATTATGTATGTATGGTTTGGGATAATCCCAACAAGCAAAAATCTTTCTTACTGTCGCAGACGAGTGATTTTTACGGAAAGGGTACCCTTTTCCTATGCTTGCTACGGAACTTTTAACAAGGGAGTGGAAGGAAAAGAATACTCTAAAAATGTTACGCAGTTAAAGGGCATTTTTGATGGAAAAGGTATAAACTACCTCGCCCTATTGGTCTTGTGACTGTAAAGTCTTTGTTTGAAAGGCTTATTGAGTCTCTAATGGGTAACATAAAAGCGCATAACAAGGTTGTCCTAAACTGCCTTTGTAGGTAAGGAAATGCAGTCCTTTGCTTATACATATCGTCTCGTTTGTGGCGCTAAAATGGTGCCCCACTTTACAAAACCAACTTATGCGGAGATATGAGAAGATACTCGCAGAAAGGGAAAAACCATTGAAAATACAGGGCTTTTCCTCACTTCTATAAATACTTGTAAGAAGTTATAAGACGATTTTCGTCTATAAAATCAATAAAAAATACGACACGAGGGAGGCACGCCTGATGAAAATCGCAAACCAGAACGAGATCCAGACAGTCGTGCGTTCGCTGGGAATATTGGAGCCTTCAGCGGCCGTGCAGCAGCTGATTTGTGCGGTGGAGCTGTCCCATGAGAATATACATTTGACGCGGGATATTATGGGGGACTATATCCCGCAGTGGCGGAATGTTTCAAAGGCGCCAACATGAAGTCGGTGGAACGGAATCTCCGCAGCGTCCGGGATCGTGTCTGGGCCAAAGGAAACCGGGAGCTATTAGTAGAGATGAGCGAATATCCCCTTCGGTTGAAGCCAACTACGGGGAAGTTTGTGGATACGATTCAGTTTTATATGGAGCGGAAACGTTTATTTTTAGACGGATAGGGAACAGCCTGCTGACACAGAGCTTGTCAGCAGGCTGTTTTTTATAGTTCGCTGCGGAGC
>CAZNVF010000206.1:0-1970 GCA_964576395.1 uncultured Oscillospiraceae bacterium | reverse complement strand
AACTGAGCTACACCAGCATCTCAGCGATGAAAATTATAATATCACACTACGGGATTTTTGTCAATAACATTTTTAATTTTTCTCGGGGAAAATTTTCTCATTCGACTTTTATATATTTTATATATTTATGCTTCCATATAATTTATATCAGCCCGTTTTTTCACTGCTTTCGGTTTATTGCCGCTAAGCTCCCTTCTGCTGAATACCAAATTTTTTATAAGTTCTATCCGTTTTGGCTATTTACGGTTTTTTGTAAGATTTTATGTGCGCCAAATTTTACAAAGCCATTCTTAATGGCTCTAAAACACGCTTCATATTAAAACCTTTTCTCCAATAAGCCTTGTTAAATATCCACTCCATTTCATAAATGCCGCTACATTGCTCATTAAAAATATAAAATTCCTTTATTTCTGTTCAAAAATTTTCGGCAGCCGCCAAGGTGCCACTTTTTCTTGTATAAAAGCTGTTTAGAAATTTCTATCTTGCTTGCTCTAAATATTCCACGGTTTCAGCGTCTTCCAAGATCTTATAGGGTCTCTTGCATACTCCATGCGAATTTTTTGTTGTAAACTTTCTGTTTAAATATCCATTTATCTTTTCTCAAATCACTCTATAATACACGAATCGTATCATAGTAGCCTTTAGTCTTCAATTATAAGTTGAATAACATTCAACCGCAAATACATTGAAAAAGTGATGACATTTTGATATACTGAAATTTGATTGGTGACTAATATACTATACTTATAAATTATAGGAGCTTTAGAAAATGAAGAATATACTTAAAAATCTTGCTTCTTACAAAAACAAGATAATATTATCTTTGCTGCTTTTAACTATTGCAGCTGCCTGTGACCTTTTGCTTCCAACAATTATGAGCGACGTTGTCGATAAAGGAATTTATCTTTCTGATATGGGCCATATTATAAAAAGCTGTATTTATATGCTTATTTTTTCGCTCGTTGGGTTTGGTTCGGTTGTTTTGGGGAGTAAAATAACCGCGGAAGTTGTCAGTGGGTTCTGCTGTGACCTTAGAAAAATGGTATTTGTAAAAGTAAATACTATGACTTTTAAAGAAATTAGCGAATTTGGAACTGCGGCACTTCTTACCCGCTCCACACATGACACTGAAACTCTCGGTTGGATAGCTTCTGTGTTTTGCAGTGGAATCTTGACAATACCAATTCTTTTCGTTGGCGGAGTAGCCCTTTCTCTTAAAAAAGATGTTTTGCTTTCGCTTATTTTGCTTTGTTTTATACCCATCGTGTTTGTTGTCGTCTGTTCAATAAGCAAAAAGATTGAACCCCTCATACGTGAATCTGACCTCTACATAGACAAACAAAATGACATTATGAGGGAAAGGCTTCACGGAATACGCGTCATACGCGCTTTTGGAAAAGAAGATGATGAACACAGCCGTCTTGCAAATGCCATACGAGCAATGACTGAAAACCTGGTGCGTTCCAACGTGAGCATAGGGATCATTTCGCCCCTTTCGCTTTTCATGCTAAATTTTTCAATCGTTTTTATTACATACCTTGGCGCAGTAAGAATGGAAAACAGCACAAGTACTTTAAGCTCTGGCGACATTTTTGCAATAATACAGTATGTTTCTCTTGTTATGAACAGCGTTATCTCCACCGCCTTTATTTTTGTAGAGGCTCCTCAAGCCAAGGTTGCCGCCGACAGAATAAGTGAAATTTTGAAAGTTGAAGGTATAGACGATAAGATCTCCTATGAAGATATAGGCTTTTCAGGCGACATTATTTTCGACAATGTAACTTATAAATATGAAGGCGCTATAGAACCCGCAGTAAGCAATATTTCTTTTCATATAAAGCCTGGCCAGAAAATTTCCATCATTGGTGGAACCGGAAGCGGAAAATCCACTCTTGTTGCCCTTATGCTTTGCTTCAGAATGCCCACCAGTGGTGAAATAATCTATGATGGCAGGTCTACGGCCACGCTGA
>CAZNVF010000205.1:249-2011 GCA_964576395.1 uncultured Oscillospiraceae bacterium | reverse complement strand
AGCAAGCAAGCAAGCAAGCAAGCAAGCAAGCAAGCAAGCAAGCAAGCAAGCAGATATATCTATACTTAGAATTGTTGCGACAATTGCAGTTGTTTTTCTCCATACAAACTCCACACTTACAGACAACCGGGAATTGTTTCAATTGACCAACAGCCAATATATTTTTCACTTGTGTGCCTATCGTATACTCTACTGGGCTGTTCCAGTATTCCTGATGATAACAGGAGCATTACTGCTTAAGAAGGAGAAAACGATAACCTATGCGGTTTGCATAAAAAAATATAGCAAAAGAATTTTACTGGCGCTGTTTGTTTTTGGGGTTCCATTCTCGGTAATGGAGCTTTTCATGAGCAGCAGGCAGGTAAGTCCGGCAATGTTTGTACAGGCCGTCATGAATGTAATTGCTGGAAAGAGCTTTGGACATCTGTGGTATTTGTATGCAATGATTGGAGTTTATTTGGTTTTGCCATTCCTGAAAAGTGCTACGGATAATATGAGCAAAAAAGAAATGAAGATATTTTTGATTGTCCTTTTTGCGATAAACTTTTGTTTGCCTATGGTCGAGAAACTGACAGATACAACAATTGCGTTTGCTGTTCCGTTTACCACGTTCTCTGTTTTCTATGTGGTATGTGGTCATTACATAGAGGAGTTTTTGGATGTTGACCGGAAAATAGCAGCAATTGGATTTGTAGGCATGGTGTTGCTTTCCGGCATTATTGCTCTGTTATCAGGAAGCGGCGAATACCTTGGTTATGACAGTCCGGTTATTGGAATCGCAGCGATATTTGCGTTTCTTCTGTTTAAGGGTATCCAAGGTGGTGGAGAAGATGAGCGACTGTGGAGGATAGACAGACTTTGCTTCGGCGTTTATTTGATACATCCGTTCTTCATCCATTTTGCCTACCGACTTTTGAAAATTTCTCCGGTATCATTTGACATGCACTGGCTTGTGATGCCTGTGTTTGGAACGTCGTTCGTAATTATGTCTTTTTTGAGTTCGTGGGTTATGTCGAGGATAAAGCCATTAAAAAGATATTTGCTTTAAAGGGACAGAAGAGTGAGTTTGAAAATACTATTTTCTAGGAAAGAGATATGAGCACGGGCTTTGAGAATAAAAAAAGACAATATAATATACCCGTAACAGTCGACATTTTACTAGGCGAAAAAGGTATTGCACTATTTCATGCACTCTATTATGGTCGCATTAGTGAAATTATTTTCAATGCGTGGATATTAGACCAGTAGAATAATAGAGAAATCGAAAAGTCTGAAATAAAAGAGATATCGCTCATAAACATGGAAATAATCAACTGGTGGAAAAAGGGTGGAGAGTTTCTAAAGGTAAAGTTTATGAGAGAGAAATACAATGGGAGTTTTTAACATGGATATGAAAATGACACAAAGAAGGGTCTTATTACTCGCGTCATCCCCTTTGGCAAATGATGGAATAACTAAAATTGAGATGGATATCATTCGAACAAATAGAGATAGTATCCTATTTGAAGTAGCATGTTGCTTTGGGTTTGACAATGATTATGGAAAGAAACTCAAGGTTTACGACATCCCTTGTTTCACTCTTCCAAATAAAAAGAACCCCTTTGCTTATATGTATGCAATAAAGAAACTAGTTGAAAAAAAGAAATATGATTCGGTTTATATACATGGAAATAGTGCAATGATGTTTTTAGAGGCTATTCCTTCTAAACTGGCTGGCTCAAAAGTCATTACTCATTGCCACAATACTAAATCTGATTTTCTG
>CAZNVF010000205.1:0-239 GCA_964576395.1 uncultured Oscillospiraceae bacterium | reverse complement strand
CTATATGATGAAACCATTATTTAATCTCTTTGTTGATACAAAGATTGGCTGTTCGTCTTTTGCATCAAAATGGGCATATTTCGGGAAGAATATAATTACTATACCAAATGGAATCGAAACTGTGAAATTTAGATTTAATGAGATAATTAGGCATAGAGTAAGAAATGAATTAGGATGGGAAAACAAAAAGATTGTGGGGCATATTGGTCGGTTCAAAAAACAGAAAAATCATTCTAGAC
>CAZNVF010000204.1:0-2032 GCA_964576395.1 uncultured Oscillospiraceae bacterium | reverse complement strand
GCGTCGATCTGAACCGGACTCTGTGCTCGAAAGTCAAGCTGAAAAATATGTTTCCGATTCCTGCACACTCAAATATCGCCATCGATTTTTTACATTAGACAATGCAAAATTTCTTTTGAAAATGGCAATATCGACAGGTTTAGGGGTTATTATAGGAACATTTCTTTTTTGATTATTTCGTAAGTTTTCTTATAATAAATTCATGCTGAGGATAATCCAAAATAAGTTTCTCTTTATCAAGGAGCTCAAAATCACTAAATTCGAATCCTGGGGCTACCATACAGCCGACCAGCGAATAGCCTGTTCCATCCATTTCTGCACCGAATATTGAGCCTTTTGAAACAAGTATTTGCGGCTGCTCCCCTCTTTCTATATCAAGGCCGAGTTTAACACGTCTAATCTCTCCATTTTTATCAATAATATAAATAACAAGAGGTGTTCCTGAGTGGAAATACCAGACTTCATCAGCCCTTAATCTATGCAAACGTGAAATTTCTCTATCTTTTAAAAGAAAATATATACTAGTCCAGAGCCTGCGTTCACCGTCAAAGCCCTGATTTATTGTCGAAGCATCTATTACGTCCTTAGATTTTAGGCACTCTTTGTAATACCCGCCTTCCGGGTGGGACTTAAGTCCAAGCTTTTCAATAAAATATTTTCCTGTAAACAAATTAAAAGCCTCCTGAATTTATGGTACATATATTGTAACATAAATTCAGGAGGCTTTTAAAGGGTTATATATAAAATCTTCCTGTAATTTCTTTTCTTTTCGAAAAATAGTATATGGAAATAAGAACCGCACTAAGAATCCAGCCTATTGGATATCCCATTACTACCGAAAAAAGAGAGTCGAAAGTTTTTGATATAAAATAGAGATATATTTGACGGAAAATTACAAAAGAGAAAAACTTTATAATTGTTGCAAACCTTGTCTCTCCTGCTCCGCAAATTGCGCCAGATATAACTATATTTACTGCACAGAAAACATAGAAAGGCGTGAGTAATCTTAGTAAATAACTTCCGTATTTTATTACTTCCGGCGTTCGGTTAAACATCATTATTAGCTGTGGGGCCAAAACCACTTCTATTAAAACAAGAAAAGCCGTTGAAATAACAGCCATAATAGTTGCAATTTTTGTTCCTTTATAGAAACGGTCTACATTTCTTGCACCAAGATTTTGGCCTGAAAATGTTGTAATGCTCATTGAAATGCTGTTCATAGGGATAACAACAAACTGATCAAGTTTTAGATACGCTGACCACCCAGCCATTACTGATGTTCCAAAAATATTTATATACGACTGCACAAAAACGTTTGAAAATGACGTCAAGCTTTGCTGAAGCGCAGTTGGCATTCCAATATACAATACCTCTTTGAGAACAGAAAAGGATATCGACAATTTGTTCCACTGCAAGCGGTATATTCCCTTTGACAATGAAAGAGATAGAAGTACCAGCATTGCTGAAGCAACCTGTGAAAGTATTGTTGCGTAGGCAGCACCAGCTACTCCCATCTGGAATCCGCCCACGAATATGAGATCAAAAACAACATTTATAACGGAAGAACAGATCAAATAATATAGGGGCCTTTTTGAATCCCCCACCGCACGAAGTATTGCTGCACCCATATTATATATCATTATTGATGATACTCCGCTAAAATATATTTTGAGATAAACCGAAGCTTCAACAAAAACATCCTCTGGAGTAAGCATAAATCTAAGCATATACGGTACCATAAAAATCCCAAGCGCTGTAGCAAAAATGCTCAAAATAAATATCAGAAGAATGGCTGTATGTACCGCTTTTTGTACCTTTTCTTCATTCTGAGCACCAAAATTTTTTGCTATTACGACACTGGCGCCCGTTGCAAGACCTGTAAAGAAACCTATCAATGTGTTCACTATCGGTGTAGTGGTTCCAACGGCCGCAAGGGCAGCTTCACCAACTATGTTTCCTACCACGATGCTATCCACTGTAGTATAAAGCTGCTGAAATACATATCCAATTGCAAGCGGAAGAGAAAAACTTA
>CAZNVF010000203.1:0-2036 GCA_964576395.1 uncultured Oscillospiraceae bacterium | reverse complement strand
GAATGCAATACCGACATCACCAATTGCTCTAGTGCTATCGTTTGCAAACATGGTAAGCTCTTCAGCAGAACTCATATCTGCATCGTTATGGGTAATGCCATACTCAGCAGTGTACTCGTCCCAAGTTTCGCCCCAGTTTGCCCAGCTGTCAGGCATGCCGACGGATTCAAGGTGACCTTCTTCTTTTGCCTTCTCAATGATTTCATCAAGAGTATAGTCATTTAGATTTACGGTATTTTCATCGTCGGAAGAAGAGCAACCGGCAAAAATAATACCAAGGCAAACAAAGATTGCAATTAATTTGAACAATGTGGTTCTACGCATGTTGTTCCTTCTCTCTTAATTAAATTATGCAATAACTTTCAGCTACTGTGTTATTATTATAGCTTTTGTGCACAAATTTGTAAATGGATTTTCCAAAATATTGACGTTATGTAAAAAAAAAAATCTATGTTTTGTGCAACTTGCACAATGATTTTTGTCCTATTTTGGCCTTGAATATATGTTAACTTTTTGATAGAATATAAATATAATCTTTCTAAATATATTAGAGTATTGGAGGCAAAAATGAAAGCATACGAAAGACTTCTTAAATATGTGAAATATCCTACCGCTTCTGATGATAGCAGTGATACATGCCCGAGTACTTCAGAGCAAACCATTCTTGGAATGGCACTTTGTGATGAGATGAAAGATATTGGCATAAAAAATGTGTATATTGATGACAATGGTTATGTATACGGTGAAATACCTGCCTCTGAAGGGTGTGAATGTGCCCCCGTTGTTGGTTTTATTGCCCATATGGACGTTGTTCGTGAGGTACCTTTTACAGACATAAAACCCAAAATTGTCGAATATAATGGCGGTGACGTTGTTTTAAACGAGGAGCTTGGAATAGTTCTTTCCTGCCAAGATTTTCCCGAAATGGCCGAGTGCATTGGCAAACACATAATAGTTACCGATGGCACAACCCTTCTTGGAGCTGATGACAAAAACGGTATTGCTGAAATCCTTACCGCCGCGGAAGAGCTTATCGATCACCCGGAGATCAAACATGGAACCATTAAAATTGGCTTCACACCTGATGAAGAGATCGGACGTGGAGCCGACAGATTTGACCTTGATAGTTTTTGTGCTGATTTTGCATATACTCTCGATGGCGGATCCTTTGGTGGTGTTGAATATGAAACATTCAATGCTGCCCATGCAAAGATCAAATTTAAAGGCGTAAGCGTCCACCCTGGCAGTGCAAAAAACAAAATGATAAATGCAGCATCAGTGGCAATGGAATTTGACTCGCTTCTTCCAAAGCTTGAAAGGCCGGAGTATACCGAAAGTTACGACGGTTTTTACCATCTTACTGGCATGAAAGGCGTATGTGATTACGCCGAGCTCAATTATATAATCCGTGATCATGACGAACTCAAGCTCAAATATCGCGTTGATTATATTCACCGCGTTGCTGATGAGATCAACCGTCGCTACGGTGCAAATATTGTCGAGGCTGAGACTGGTTTTGACTATAAAAACATGCGCATAATTATTGAAAAGCATTTCCACCTTATTGAAAATGCTAAAGAGGCCATTCGCATGGCCAACGGTGAGCCTGTATCAACGCCTGTTCGTGGCGGTACTGATGGCTGCGTTCTCTCTTTCAAGGGCCTTCCATGTCCCAACCTTGGTACCGGAGGATACAATTTCCATGGAAAATATGAATTCGCTTGCATTGAACAGATGGACAGCGCCGTAGAAATGATCAAACAGTTGACAGTAATATATGGAGAAAAACAGAAATAAGTCATATAAAATGAGCACGGTATAAAGCCGTGCTCATTTTTATATGGGCAAAAGTTCATTAAATGCCTAGAATAAAATTACAAAAACATTCAGCAATAAATAGCGCTTTATTAATGTCTTTTACAAAAATAATGATAGTGCTTGAATACAGATTTTTCCATTTTTCCTAGCGGAATAGTATACAAGAGAGAGAAAACAACAAATGTTTCCGCCCTCCGCACAGTATGTTTTTTCCTTAT
>CAZNVF010000202.1:0-2038 GCA_964576395.1 uncultured Oscillospiraceae bacterium | reverse complement strand
GGAAAATTTACTACATTGCCTTCTGTATCGCTGTAAGTGACCGATTTGTTTACTTTCATAGTTCCAGAGCATGGACCTGTATGCCGGACCGTAAATTCAAGTGACGCACCCTCACTGGTATTTATGCCAAGTTCGCAAATGATCCAGCGAAGAGTATTAGCGTCAAGTATCGTTGCTGTTCCTTTGGTCGGCATGGACACTGATTCAATTTTGAAACAAGGAAGTATTTTATCAATTATCACTATATTTGTGGCACCGGGGTTTGAAATATTTCTTGCAAGGTCTTCAAACAGTTCATCAAGCTCTGCTTCATCCGGTGTAATGGCCACAAAAGCAGAATCCGGATCTGAAGCCCATTCTCTAAGAGCTGTTCCGTCAATGCCGCCGTTTCTCAAAAGGCCTATTACATAGATAACCACTCCCATAGCTTTTGCCGCAGCAGCTACTACGTCAGGATTTCCTCTGGCGGTGGTCTTACCGTACGTAAACATTACCATAACCTTGGCATTTGTGGGCATTGGGTCAAAAAGCTGAAGTGCCTTTGTAAAAGCATCTTCGTGATTTGTAGATCCTCCGGCAGAAAGAGCGTCCACGGCCGATTTCAGTTCAGCAACAGATGTAAACAAGCTGTGTGTTCTGAACCGCAGTATCGGCAAAACTTACTATGCCAATATGGCTGCCCGAACCGATTTGGCCATCCTGAACACCATCAGTAGACTCATCTATTATATCAATAAATTCTTTTGCCCCACTTTTAAGGTTGGCAAAAGCGCTTCCTTCCATGCTTCCGGAACGATCCAAAATCAAAACTATATCTGTTGGGTTTGTTAAAATATCTGGCTCTGCCGCAAGGGAAAGTTTTATTTTAAATTCACCGCCGCATTGAATTTGGGTTGTATTTATCTCTTTGTTAGAATTGGTTATACCCATTCTGTTCCTTCCCTTCTGAGCCTCAAATATATTTATCGGCTCCGTACAATATATGAGAAGGCCTTCATGCATGTCACCGCATCTGCTTAAAAATTAAATACGAGCATTTTTTGATAATATTTATCCAGTTATTACCGACTTATAAAACAGTCCCCCATTTTATCTAAGCGACATTTGTTGACACATAAAAATGGCTGCTCAAAAGAGCAGCCATTCACTTTTAATCATATTAATTTTTGTTGCTTCCGAAAAGCCTCATAAGGTCTGCGTCAAGGAAGCTTGGCTCCGCCTCAACAGAGTTGTCATCATCAAATTTGTAGTTCACAAAGTCCGGAACAGAGCCGGAAGATTTCTTAGTATCATCAAAACCAGTCGCAATAACTGTTATTGACATTTCATCTTTATAATCCTCATTAAAAGCGACGCCAAAAATGAGGTTTACATCATCAGCACAAGCGTCGTGCACCATTGTTGTAGCCGCATCTATGTCATCAAGCTCCGTATCTGGGGAAGCTGTGATATTTACAATAACACGGTGGGCACCATCAATTGAAGTTTCAAGAAGCGGACTGGAAATTGCAGCCTTAGTTGCCTTTTCTGCCTTGTCTTCACCGGAGGCATGTCCTACTCCCATGTGGGCTACGCCGGCATCACGCATTATGGAACAGATATCTGCAAAATCCAAATTAATAAGCCCATCCACATTGATAAGATCACTTATGCTCTGCACGCCCTGTTTTAGCACGTCATCGGCAGCTGCAAAAGCATTCAGAAGAGTAATTTTTGTTTCGGAAACAGATTTGAGCCTTTCATTAGGAATGACAATAAGCGCATCAACATGCTCACGAAGAGCAATTATTCCGCTTTCTGCCTGTTCCATCCTATGTTTACCTTCAAACGCGAAAGGTTTGGTAACTACGCCAATGGTAAGTGCGCCAATGTCACGGCTGGCTTCGGCAACAATAGGTGCAGCACCTGTGCCGGTTCCGCCGCCCATACCTGCAGTGATAAACACCATTTGCGCTCCTTTTATTGCTGAAGCGATCTCGTCGCGGCTTTCCTCACCCGCTCTTTGGCCAACTGAAGGATCCCCTCCCGCTCCACGGCC
>CAZNVF010000201.1:0-2083 GCA_964576395.1 uncultured Oscillospiraceae bacterium | reverse complement strand
AAATCACTTGCATTTCCATTAATCATTTTAATTTCTTCCTTTCAAGTATTTTTATGTTTTTCAAGAGTTTTATCATCTAAAAGTTTAGTCTCAGATCTGTTAAAATTTTTATCATAATAATGTATATGCAATACCGGCTTATGTCCCAGGTTACAAAAAGAGCATTGGAATAATCCTTAAAAAATCTTCTGCTTCAAAAACCGTTAAACAAAATTACAATTAACGATATAGCAGAAGATTGCGGAATTAACCGTATGACCTTCTACTATCACTTTAAAGATATTTATGACCTGATGGAATGGTCATGTTTTGAGGACGCGCGAAAGGCTTTGAAAGAAAAGACAACATATGATACTTGGGAGCAAGGTTTTTTGCAAATCTTCTATGCGGTTCGTGAAAATAAACCGTTTATCATGAATGTATATCGGTGCGTTGAGCGTGAACAGGTTGAAAAATACTTAAAACCCATAACCGATAATCTGCTGATGGGTGTTGTGGAAGAACAGTCATCCGGAATGACTGTTCGACAGGAAGATAAGGAATCATAAGCAAAATCTTGTGGTTTGCAAACACTGAAAGTTCGCCTTGTTCCGCTTGCGGTAATTATGGGCCGTATTTAAAGTGTTTGTACCGACCAAAAGATAAAAAACGCTCAGTTAAATAATTGAGCGTTTTTTTATTTGCGCAAACTTTATCCGACTGTGACAAAATAAAATTTTTGCAAAAGATGAAGCCCTTTAATATCAATATGCTGAAAAAGGCTGTATTTAACCGCCCCGTATAGCGGACAAAAAAGCAGGCGCAGCGCACCGGCGCCGACCATGCTTCACAGGCGGATATTAAAAATTGGGGATCAAATTGGTAAGCGTAAGCAGGGAGCCAGAGGAAAGATACGGGAGATTTGAGGGTAATAATTGTTTTTGTTTTTACCATGGTCTGACTTGGAATTATTTGGACTATTCCCGGTGGAGCACGCTTGTGTTATAATTGTCGCATCCTATTAAAAAACGAGGTGAAACAGTGAAAAAGTTTCTGTTTTTTATTTTGTCAGCCATTGTTATGACAGAATTATTTGTGACCCCGGTGGACGCCAATGCAGCTCTTCTTGACTCAAAAGCTGGAATGGTTGCCACAGTAAGCGGAAACCTCAATGTAAGAAGTTCAGCTTCAACAAGTTCGTCCGTCATTACTTCACTTTCAAAGGGAAGTTACGTGACGCTTATATCAAAGTCCGGTTATTGGTGGCGTGTTGAATATGCCAATGGAAAATATGGCTATTGCCATGCGGACTATATTTCAGCTTTGCCAAGTAGCACTGCAACAGTGGCAACTCAGTCCACAAATCTCAATGTGAGAAGCGGCCCGGGCACGGGGAATTCCATAACAGGGAGCCTTCCCAGGGGAGAGCTCGTAGTGGTGATTTCCACATCAAACGGCTGGAGTCATATTCTTTATCACGGTACAAAGACAGGATATGTCAGCGCCCAGTACCTTTCAGTGACGGAGCAGAGCTACGGCGCTGTATCGCTCAATGTTCCGGCTTTTAAGCAGAACGACAGCCGCTGGGCAAATGTGGAGCTCGGAAGCTCTGGAAAAACCATTGGAAGTATAGGCTGCGCCACTACCGGCATTGCTATGATGGAGTCTTACCGTAGCGGGACGACCATTTATCCGGACGCCATGGCTAAAAAGCTCTCTTATGATTCAAACGGCAATGTATATTGGCCCAGTGATTATACCGTTGTGACAAGTAGCAGCGGCTACCTTGAGGGAATTTATGAGCAGCTTGCCCAGGGAAAACCTGTGCTCATCGGGTCGAAAACGTCCTCAGGAAGCCAGCACTGGGTAGTTGTGACCGGATATACCGGCGGAAGTCCACTTACTGCTTCGGGGTTTACTATAAATGATCCGGCAACAGTTTCACGCACAAACCTTCAGCAATTTATGAACGCTTTTCCGGTGTTCTATAAATATTTTTACTATTGACGTTAGCCTTTAGAAACAAATAGAAATAAAGAAGTATTTTTATAGCACAAAGATGTTGATTTATCAACATCTTTGTGCTATAATGCTCTTATTAAAG
>CAZNVF010000200.1:0-2086 GCA_964576395.1 uncultured Oscillospiraceae bacterium | reverse complement strand
CAGCGAAGTTTCCGGTGAATCCTATGTGGATGACAGAGCTGTTCTTACACCCGTTGAAAAGTAAAATGACTCCTTACAATTTTTCATAACTTTTGTAAAAGCACGCAAAGTATAAACTCTGCGTGCTTTTATTTTTGTATAAATAATTTATTTTTAAAATTTTTTTCTTAAAAAACGTTTTGCCTGTTAAAAAATTTTTAAAAATGACTTTATTTTTTCCAACCTATGCGTTAAAATATAGTATGTTAGAGTATGTATATAATTTACATAGATTGGAGGTTCAAAATGAAAGATTTTGATCTTAAAACAAAAGTATATTTTGGTGAAAACGCTCTTGATCATCTTCTTGATAAAAAGAGCAAAAACGCGATGATAATTGCCGACCCTTTTACCGTAACAAGCGGTCTTATCAAGCATATCACTGACCGTCTTGATAAAGATAATATCCCTTACAAAATTTTTGACGATGTAGTTCCGGACCCCCCCATTGACAAGGTCGTTGTTGGAGTAAAAGCTGCTCTTGATCAATGCCCCGACTGCCTTATGGCTGTTGGCGGGGGTTCAGCCATTGACTTTACAAAAGCTGTTAAAATGTTTGCACATAAGGCTGATAACAGTTTTAACCCAAAATTTGTAGCCATACCTACCACTAGCGGCACCGGAAGCGAGGTCACCGAGGTTTCGGTTGTGACCGACACTGTTAAAAAGACCAAATATCCCCTTTGCTCAAAAGATCTTATTGCCGATGAAGCTATTCTTGACGCAGTGCTTGTTAAAACCGTTCCGAAGAGTGTAACTGCTGATACCGGTATGGACATTATGACTCATGCTATTGAAGCTTTTGTCAGCATAAACCACAATGATTTTTCTGACGCGCTTGCCGAACGTGCCATTAAACTTTGCTGCCGTTATCTGTGCCGTTCCTATTCCAACAGTGAAGATTTTGAAGCAAGACAGGAGATCCATATTGCTTCCAGCATGGCTGGCATTGCCTTTAATTCCGCTGGCCTTGGACTTACTCATGGCATGGCCCATCAACTTGGCGCAATGTTCTACATCCCTCATGGAAGGGCCAACGCCATGCTTCTTCCACATATTATAAGCTACAACAGCAACATTCGTGATATGACTATTCCTCAGGAGCAATACCCCACTTGTGTAAAAAAATACTGCGAAATAGCGTCAAGTCTTGGAATTATAAACTTCAACGAGGTTTCTACTGTTCGTTCTCTTATGAATTACCTCAAAATCATTCCCAAAGAGATGAACATGCCCAGCTGCATTAAAGAGATTGGCAATGTTTCAAAAGAAGAATATTTTGCTGCAATTGATCAAATGGCTGACGCTGCTCTTCTTGACGCAACTACTCAAACTAACCCCCGTGTTCCCACCAAAGAGGATATTATTTCTCTTTATGAAGACCTTTGGGATTTTGAATAGTCAAATAACTTTAAAAGCCCGGGCACAAAAGTGTCCGGGCTTTTTTTATTGCTGTTTTTTATCAGCATAATCCTCAAATGGAAGTTTAATGTCAAGTTTTAGTTCATTGTCAAAAAGCTCATGTATCATATAAGAAATGTATAGATGGATAAACGTGTTTATATCGTGAAGATCGATCCCACATATATCCTGTATTACTTTCATACGGTATTTTATTGAGTTGTAATGTATAGAAAAATAGTTCGCGCATTCCGTCAAATTTCCATTGTATTTCAGATATACAAGAAGGCACTCTGAATATTTTGTGTTATATTTTTGGTCGTATTCCTTCAATATTTTAAAAGCCGGATGACAGAACTTTTTTATGTCGTTTGTTTTGCTGAACAGCCTAAGCATATGAAAAACCGTGTAATCCACATAGAAAAAGTAAGGTTTCTCATAAGTAAGGCTTGAACCTATGGAAACAGCGGAAAGAGCCTCTTCATACGCATTTTTAAGCTCCGAAAGCTCTAAAAAGCTGTTACTTATTCCAGCAAAAAGACTATATTTTGATAAAAATTCATTTAGCCATTCAAAAAATTTTTCATTCTGTTCTTTTTCAAGCGAGGCAGAGCGGCAAAGAAAAATAACATTTTGGAAATGGATA
>CAZNVF010000199.1:0-2113 GCA_964576395.1 uncultured Oscillospiraceae bacterium | reverse complement strand
CAGGAATCGGGGGAAATGCTGTGTGGGCGACCCGGGTGATCACGGACTGAAGCGGTTAAACAGATGTTTCTGACAGAGACTTGCCGACAGGAGGCATGGAAATATTTTAAATTATATATATTAAGAAACAGGGGCGATAAACTATTGGACTCGCCCCTGTTTCTTAGTATATAGTATAGAATCAAGAACATGTTTTGTTCACACTTGTTTAGACATTATAATTATGTTCAGAAAGAAATTGGTGCATTAATTGTACCACTGTTTTTGTATTATCAACGTATGCTGTCGCAGGATTTTTTGTTTCAAGCGCTTTCTCAATATCCAGAATTTCATATTGAAATGCCTTTGCTGTTTCACCCGCTTCGATAATATCCTCTTTGCCATCTGGATAGACAATAGTAGCTTTTTCCGCCCGGACATAATTCATAACAACGATATATGCCTTGTCGCCTGCTATAATACCGCGTTTTGGAAGTTTTGCACGAAATGTCAGATTAACGCTGCCAATGTGTCCGGTATCAGTCCTCAGGTTGATTCCCCACATTTCATCTGCACCGGTGCGGTACGGTACGCTAAGACTTGTTGCGTCTGTAATCTTGCCGGGGAGAAACATGGTTACGAAGGATAGGCCATACGTTCCGATATCCAGCATAGCACCGCCGCCAAGGTCCGGATTGAAAAAACGGTTTGTCGGGTCATCTTCCTTCAGACTGCCAAGTTCAGCTTCAACAAATTTAATATTACCAAGCACGCCTTCCCGGATCATTTCTTTAATTTTTTGGAAAACAGGCATATGATAAATTGTCATGGCTTCGGCCAAAAGCAATCCTTTTTTCCCGGCAAGGGCATATGCTTTTTCCATATCGTTATAATTTCCCCATATTGCTTTTTCACAGAGAACATTTTTTCCGTGCCCAATGCATGAAAGGATCCATTTATAATGCTCGCTGTTTACTAAAGCGATGTAAACGGCTTCAACCTCAGGGTCATCAAGAAGTTCTTCATAAGTGGAATATGTTTTTTGCACAGCGTATTTTTCTTTGAACTCTAGAAGAGATTCTTTTTTTCTGGAAGCTACCGCATAGATACGTTGATTTAAGCCATTCATCCCTTCGGCAAATTCATGTGCGATGTTTCCAAGCCCAATGATCCCCCATTTAATTTCTTTCATTGTTAATTCCTCCTTTATTTATCTGCCAGAATTACCGTGGTATGTTGTTCCAGCATTTTTGCAGTTCCATTTTGTATACCAGAATCGGTGATCAGCGTATCAATTTGATCCCATTTGGCATAACAGATTAAACTCGGCCAAGTGAACTTTGTGCTATCACATAGTACAATGGATCGGTTTGCTACTTCTACTGTTCTTTTAAGCGTTTCCGCTTCTTCAAATTGTCCACATGTTGGGCCTGGGAAACCTTCATTTCCGCTGCAACCCATAAAGGCAACAGAAGGGGCAATTTTGTCAATAATGTCATTCCCAAAATAACCGCAGACGGAACGATTTTTTTCATTCACAAGGCCTCCGAGCACGAATACTTTATGAGGACTTCCCATTAAAACGTCTGCCGCAGCGAGAGAACTTGTAAAAATGGTAAGATTGGAAAAATCTGATAAAATTTTTGCAACATATAACACGGTACTTCCAGGGCCAAGATAAATGGTTGTGTTATTTGAAATGAATCGGGCGGCCTGTTCAGCGATACGCTGTTTAATGTCCTGATTGACAATTTCTCTTTCTTTCGAAGATAACGTGGTGATTTCATCACTTACTGCAATTGCGCCACCATGACATTTTATAGCTAGGCCACGATCCTGAAGGACAATCAGATCTTTGCGTACTGTTTCAGTAGTAACGCCAAACTCTTTTGCTATTTCTTCTGTAATGATGCTTCCGCGTTGCTCGATAATAATTGCAAGTTTTCGCCTTCTTACTTCTACTATTGTTGATTTCATGTTTCACCTCTTGCAGAGCAAATTGTTTTTTTTATCATATCACAAAAAGAATTAAAGTACAATAAAAAATAACAAAAAACGATAAAAACCAAATAAAACAAATAATAACAAAAAAATATATTGACAAAACGCAATTGATGAATTAGTATAAATATAA
>CAZNVF010000198.1:0-2120 GCA_964576395.1 uncultured Oscillospiraceae bacterium | reverse complement strand
CACCCCGCAATACCTTTATGACAAGCCCTGCAATATGTTTGTCGCCGGCTTTATCGGCAGTCCGCAAATGAATTTCATTGATGCGAAGCTGATTAAAAACGGCGAAACCTTCTATGTTGAATTCGGCACGGAGGATACCAAGACCTCCCGCGGACTGAAATATCAGATCCCGCTGCCCGCTGGTAAGAACGACAGCGGTGCGCTCGACGCGTATGTCAATCAGGAAATCATCATGGGTATCCGTCCTGAGGATGTACATGACGAGCCCCGTTATCTGCAGCAGTTTGCCGACTGTATGGTCAAGGCCAATGTGGAAGTGACCGAGCTGATGGGCGCGGAGACATTCCTCTATCTGAACGTCAACACCTTTAATTTCACCGCCCGCGTTGAGCCGACCTCAACTGCGCATCCCGGCGATACCATTGACATTGTCCTTGAAAACACAAAGATTCATCTCTTTGACAAGAGCACGGAACAGACCATTTGCAATTGATTGTAATACACTTGAAAGTGCCCCGCCTATTAAGGAGGGCATCCTAAGGGCTTTTTTGTTAGTGGAAAGCAGGAGTGAAAAAACAGTCCGGTGGATTTTTTAGGGTGTGGAGTGGAAAAGGGCTTTGCTTTTATATGAACTAAAAGACGAGAGCCATACGGCTTCATCCACCAAATTCATTTATCTTCACCGAGTATAAAAAGATCCGAACTCAGAAATGGGTTCGGATCTTTTTATAAGGCCTATTGAACAGGCGGCGAATAATCACAGCCGAAAAGGGAATGGCGGAAGCAGTTACAATTTGAGAATGCGCGATAAACGGGTTGAAAGAAAAAGTGCCAACGCCAATTTTATCAGATCAATGGGGATAAAGGGCAAAACACACAGCCAAAGTGCCGCACTGAGAGTATAGGGATTACCGTTACTTTGAGTGACGAGCATAAATTGTGCTGTGCCGAAGGCGTAACAGATAAGCAGACCGAGCAGTATAGAAAGAAAAGTGATCGGGGGCTTTTTCCCGAATATCCATGTCAACAGCCAATTAATCAGCGCAATAAATATAAATCCGATGATATAACCGCCGGTCGGCCCGATCAAAGCACTCACGCCGCCCTTGAAATTGGCAAAAACCGGAAGACCCGCCGTGCCGAGCAAAATATACAGTGAAATGCAAACGGTTGCGCGCTTGCCCCCCAGTATAGCAACAGCTGTAAAAACAGCAAAAGTTTGCAGGGTGAACGGTACGGGGCCCGGAATTGCAATCCAGGAGCAAATGGCAATGATAACGGCAAACATGGCGGTATATACCATACTTAGTGTGCGGGAACGAACGGTTGAGGACATAAAGCAACACTCCTTTTCGGCGGGAACAATGTCGCTATTACTATACCATTTGCCGGGTTTAATGTCAACCTAAATATTATAAATAGGTGACAATTTTTTGTAACAGGGAACAAGGATTGAAAAATAGGTTCATTGTAAAATGAAATAAGACAGAAGAAAAGGACATAGCGGATGTGGTATAATTGAAGTGACGAAACCACAAGAAACCGCGAGGTGCGCTATGTCCCAGAACAATTATATCCCAGAGATGAAAACATCCAAGCATCTGAGAAAAGAAAAATGGGCACAAATCGAAATATTGCTGCGGCAGGGCGTCAGCAAGACGGAAATCGCAAAGGCGGTAGGAATCTCACGCTCCACGCTGTACAATGAACTGAAGAGGGGCACTGTCGATCAGCTCGACAGCGAGCTTGCGACCCTGTCGCCGCTGCTTTTATGACGCCGGACGAGCGGCAGACCTGCCGGCGGCACATTGTTAAGATTCCTTAAGCAGAGTTCTTTCATTCGCAGATTCATTTCCAAAGGCCGGAGCTTTGACGAAGTATCCGATGAAACCATTGCTGCCATTGAGGACCGGATCAACTGTCTCCCAAGAAAAAGCTTTAATTACCGCTCCTTCGCTGATCCTTTCCAAAGTCTGCTAAAGGCGCCCTATTTGATATTGTAATTTTTTATAAAAAGTGGTAAAAAATGAAAAGCCCCTTGACAACAGGCCCGTTTATATGGTATAGTAACACTTGTCAATTTCATATGGGAGAGTTCCCGAGTGGCCAAAGGGGGCAGA
>CAZNVF010000197.1:0-2167 GCA_964576395.1 uncultured Oscillospiraceae bacterium | reverse complement strand
ACGAGAATTTTTTTAAATTTATCATTAGCAATTAAGGTGCAATAAAGGGATAGAGATGAATTACCCATTGGCTTTAGCTTCGCTTTGGCTCAGAATCCGGAGGCCATGAAAAATTTTTCAAATCTTTCTGAAAGCAAAAAATCTGAGATTCTTCAAAAAGCACGGAGGGTATCTTCAAAAAATGAAATGCAATCTATTGTGAACGACCTGAATTTCCATTAACTTAAAAACATCAAAAGAGCTGTCACTTTGTGCCAGCTCTTTTCGTTTTACTTATATTTATTTAGTAAACGCATTTCTATTTTTAAGCCCGCCGAGTATCATCACAACTGAGCCGCCGATTGATAGGCCTGCTACAACAATAGTAGAGGCATAAAAACTATTCTGTATGATAAGTATCACTGCAATAGCCATTACGCAGATCGCATTTATCATTACCTGCCTGCCTTTACTGGGTCTATTCCTATTATTGATACCATCTATAGCAACCAACAGAGAAAGTCCCACCTGCAAGCAGAGATTAAGCGTTTCACCAAAAACTGCTTGTGTGGTTGCCATTCCAAGAAATGTTCCAACAACAAGCGCCCATGACGCATAAGCATTGATACATGCCGCAATTATAATAAGTATAGCACCGTAAAATATCATTTTACCACCCGGGGCTCTTTTATCAAACAGCGGTTTTTTAGTCTTTTTTTTCATAATTTTTACCTTTCTTATTTGGAGCTGACCGCCTTTTCAGCTGCCATGATAATATTTTTTTCAGTCATCTCAAACTTTTCGGCAAGTTCTCCAAGCCTTCCAACCTCGCCAAAAGCATCTTTTACTCCAACTGGGAATATTGGAACTGG
The DNA here is from genome assembly GCA_964576395.1 of uncultured Oscillospiraceae bacterium. GTDB lineage: Bacteria > Bacillota > Clostridia > Oscillospirales > Ruminococcaceae > UMGS1668. The sequence continues at coordinate 1,316 of CAZNVF010000197.1, read as the reverse complement.
ACAGTTTTGCACAGCAACTTCAGAAACAGCTGAAAAAAGGCCACCAACTATATTGTGATTTTCCGCAACTACTGCACAATGAGTTTTATTAAGTGACTCGACAACCGCCTCCGCATCAATTGGTTTTATTGTATGTATATTTATAATCTCAGCGTCAATGCCATCGGCTTTTAGCTTTTCTGCAGCTTTAAGAGATTTTTCAACCATAATCCCGCTTGCAAAAATAGTTACGTCGCTGCCCTTCTTGAGATTGTCAGCTTTAAAAAGTTCAAACTTATAGTCTTCCTCAAAAACATCGGGGCAGTCCTTGCGAAACATGCGGATATATACTGGACCTTTATGTTCAACTATCTGCGGAAGGGCCTGTATTAGCTGCCTATTGTCAACTGGTTCAAAAATCACCATTGTGGGAATGGAGCGAAGAACGCCGACATCCTCCATGCTCATGTGGGTGCCGCCGTTGAGCTGAGCAGATATTCCCGGGTCAGTTCCCACTATTTTTACATTTTGTTTTGCATACGCTATGGAAATTGCTATCTGGTCACAAATTCTTCTTGTAGCAAAAGGAGTAAACGAAGTGATAAAAGGAATAAACCCATACGAAGAAAGCCCCGCCGCAACAGAAGCCATATTCTGTTCCGCTATACCCACTTCAAAAGCTCTTTCTGGAAATTCTTTTTGAAGCTTTGCTGTACCGTTACAGCTTGCAAGGTCTGCGTCAAGAACACAGATACGCTTATCGTTTCTCATCATTTCGGCCAAAGTATTTCCGAATGCTTCTCTCATCATCATATCTACCGCCCCCTTACTGAAGCTCCGCAAGAGCAGCTTCTACATTTTCTTTTGGCATTGCCATGCTGTGGCATTTGAACCCTGCAGATTCCACAAAGCTTATACCCTTACCCTTTATTGTATCAAGGATTATCATAGATGGTTTGCCCTTTTTTGCTTTTGCTCTATCAATTGCTGCAGAAATCGCACTGCAATCATGTCCATCTATCTCCTGTGTGTACCAACCAAATGCTTTCCACTTTGCTTTGAGATTACCAAGAGAGTTTATTTCGTCGGTATTACCATCGAGCTGCATATTATTTTTATCAGTAAAAGCAACAATGTTATCAAGTTTTTTGCTTGAGGCAAGCATTGCCGCTTCCCAAATCTGCCCTTCTTGCGATTCACCGTCACCCACCACTGTATAAATAGTTGCACCGTCTTTTTTGAGTTTGGAACCAATAGCCACGCCCACTGCACAGGAAAATCCTTGGCCGAGGGAACCCGCCGTCATATCAATTCCGGGGGTTTTATTCATATCGCAA
>CAZNVF010000196.1:0-2264 GCA_964576395.1 uncultured Oscillospiraceae bacterium | reverse complement strand
GTAGGGTACAGATATAAATTTCAAATGAATAGCAAAAAATGCCAACGGTGGTCAAGATGAACGGGCCTCACCCGACATTGACAGCTACGCCAGGTTTTGCAAATGGGCAATCAAGGGGCGGCAGCGCTCACCGCTGCCGCCCCTTGATACTTTTTACATATGTGTCAATGTTCATGTGTCATAAAACAATACCCAAGAATTTGATTGATAGCAGTCCCACTATTCCATAGCAACAACGAGTTGCTTGTTAACAGCATGTTTTGACGTTATAATGAATAATAACATATTTTTTAGGAGGGATGGATATGGAAACACGAGATATTCTCAAGAATTTGCGTGAGAAAAAGAATCTTACGCAGGAGCAACTGGCAGAGCATCTGCAAGTTACAAGGCAGGCCATCAGTCGTTGGGAAACAGGAGAAACACAGCCAAATACAGAAACATTAAAACTGTTATCACAATTTTTTAACGTATCGATCAATACACTGCTGGGTTCTCCACAGCAACTTATTTGTCAGTGCTGCGGAATGCCTTTGAATGAAGATAGCTTGATTAGCAGAGAAACAGATGGAAGCTATAATGAGGATTATTGCAAATGGTGCTATACTGATGGCAAGTTTGCTTATCAAACCAAAGAATCTCTGGTGAATTATCTGGTTGAAAATATGCCAAATCCCGATAATGCAGATGAAGAAACTAGGCGTATTCAGTTTGATTTATACCTTTCAAAGTTAAAACACTGGAAATAATTTTGTTCCTAAAAAGCCAGTTTATAGCAAAGCCAACCGAACCAATAACGGTCAAGCTGAGCGGGCTTTACCCGCCCTTGATGCTTTTACCCTCTGCGTCAATGCTATTGGCATTCACTGTTATACTGAAAAATCCGCCATTAAGCTTTAAGGGCGGATTTTTATCTTTATTTCCAAGTAAAAGCAGAAAAAGACAGCGTACTTTTTATTTAAAATGCCAAATCTTTAAAGTAATTTTAAATTTTTTATTTTATATAGTTTACTATTAAAATCGCAGCGCCAAGCACAGTCAATATCACACCAGTTGCGCGGTTTAACGTCTTCGGGTCCGCTTTATTAGCAAGCTTTGCGGCTATTCTGGCCCAGATCAAAGTAAACACCACACATAGAACAAGGCAGACCATATCCGGCATATTGCCTATGGCAAAGTGGCTCAGAGCGCCAGTCAAGGCGGTAAAGGTCATTATAAACACTGAAGTTCCAACCGCAGTTTTGAGTTCATACCCAAGGAACGAAGTCAAAACAAGCAGCATCATCATTCCGCCGCCAGCGCCTACAAACCCGCATATAAAACCAATAAGCACACCACATACTATGGACTGAATAACACGTTTTTTATCATCCGCCTCAAGCATTTTTTGTTTTGTAGTCATTACAGGCTTCACAATAAATTTTATCCCAAGCAGAAGCGTCATAAACACCGAAAAATTCCCCATCGTTGCGTTGGGCACAATGCTTGCTACACAGGAACCTACAAATGTAAATATCAGAACGGCTATCATCATTATTACGCCATTTTTGATATCAATGTTTTTGTTTTTCTTATAGGTATAAGCGCTGACAGCGCTGGCCAAAACATCACTTGCAAGAGCAATGCCCACAGCCTCGTAAGCCGGAATATCAAGAAAAGTTATGAGCATTGGGCTTATTACTGCTGCGGCGCTCATCCCGGCAAAACCAGTTCCAAGCCCCGCTCCAATACCTGCAAGAAAGCAAATTATTATTTTAATTAGCATGCGTATTTTCCTCTAAATATTCATATATATTTTCTGCATTTGCGACACCAAACGCCAAAATTCTGCGGTCTCCTCTTTCGTTATACCACTAAAGAGCATTTTGGTAAAGGAGTTTATGGCCTTTCGGCCTTCTTTTACAATTCCATCCGATTTACCGCAGAGTGACAACCGTATTGTTTTCCTATTGTTTCCTGCATAATGCCCTTCAATATAACCGTTTTTTTCAAGTTTTTTAAGCGAAGTGGAAACATGGGATTTTGTCATATGCCTCAGTTCAACAGTGTTGACAGCCGTATTACATTTTGGATTATTCGCAAGAAACATAAGAATATCGAACTCAGATCTTGTTATATTATATTCTTTGCATATGCCCTCCACACAGTGTGAATAAGCAGCTTTTATAGGAATCTGGTTTTCCCAAAGATTGAGTGAGAATATGTTTTATGCCTCCTTTTAGTTCTAATTAGAACTAAAATATTATAGTCCATCTTTTGAAGCC
>CAZNVF010000195.1:0-2282 GCA_964576395.1 uncultured Oscillospiraceae bacterium | reverse complement strand
AATTTGTGACGCAAAGCTCTCCTCAAGCCCTATCTCTGTTGTATCCAAACGAAGCGCATCTTCAGCAGCTTTCAGCGGCGAATTAGCCCGGCTGCTGTCATTTTCATCTCTGTATTTTATATCTTTCAAAACTTCCTCATATGAAGTTTCAACATTTTTTTCTCTCAATTCAGCAAAACGCCGCTTTGCCCTCTCGCATGCATCAGCAGTAAGAAATATTTTCAGTCCCGCGTTTGGCAGTACAACTGTGCCGATATCACGTCCGTCCATTATGACGTTGTATTTTTCAGCCATTTCCCGCTGCATTGAAAGGAGCTTTTTTCTTACAGCGGCCATAGCTGAAACATCGGATGCGGCAATGGATACTTCAGGCATGCGTATATCAGATGACACATCCGCTCCATTTAAAATCATATGCTGTACGCCCTGATCATCATATTTCATTTCAATGTTAATCTTATCCAGCAATGCCTCAACTCCGGATTCATCTTTTGTTGCGACGTTGTTTTTCAGAGCAAACAAACCTACGCAGCGGTATATTGCGCCTGTATCAACATAAATAAGTCCAAAATGTTTAGCTGTCATCCTTGCCAAAGTGCTTTTTCCTGCGCCGGCAGGTCCGTCAATAGCTATGCTTTTGTTCTCCATAAACAATCTCCAAAATTCATTAGTAAATGTGGCTGGCAGCGGCATATGCCGTGGACCACGCAATCTGAAGGTTAAAACCTCCAGTGTATGCGTCAGCATTTATTATTTCACCGGCAAAATAAAGTCCATTGACAATTTTGGACTCCATCGTAGTAGGATTAATTTCCTTAAGATTTACGCCGCCTGTGGTTATAATTGCCTCACTGACATGGCGCTTACCCGTTATATTAACACGAAAATCCTTGAACAGCTCAAGAAGTCTCCTTCTCTGCTCTCTTGTTATTGAATTTACCTTTGTTTCAGGGTCAATTCCGCTGCGGCTTATCAGCACAGGAATCATCAGTCGGTTTGCCAAATCGCCGAGTGCGTTGGCAAAATTTCTGTTTGAATATTTTTCAAAATCACGTAAAATTCTGCTGTCCAGCTTTTTCTCATCCAGCGCCGGTTTCAAGTCAATGGAAACATAGTATTTCTTTTTTTCAAAATTCCGCATGTGTGCGCTTGCCGACAGCACCAACGGACCGGAAATACCGAAATGTGTGAAAAGCATTTCTCCAAAATCCTCATAAACCGGCTTTTTGCCTCCGTCAAAGACTGTCAGCCTTACATTTTTCAATGAAAGACCCTGCATTTCACCACAGCACTGGTCATCAGACTCAAGCGGAACCAGAGAACCTGACGGCTCTGCAATAGTATGGCCAAGATTTGAGGCAAATCTGTATCCGTCACCAGTTGAACCTGTTGCCGGATATGACACACCGCCTGTTGCCAATATAACATTTTGTGCATAAAAATTTTTGCCGGAAGCTGTAACCCCCGTCACCTGCCCGTTTTCCGCATTAACGGCAGTTACAGTGCCACGCTTTACTGTAACACCGCCTCTTTGCATATAGCGGTTGAGCGCCTGTACAATGTCCTCTGCCCTGTCCGACACAGGAAACACCCTGTTTCCACGCTCAGTTTTAAGAGGAACGCCTAGCTTTTCAAACAGTTCAATGGTATCCTGCGGTGTAAATCCAAACACGCTGCTGTACAGGAACTTTCCACCGGTTGGAATATTGTCGATTATCTCCTTCGGCGAACAGTTATTGGTTACATTGCAGCGCCCTTTGCCTGTAATACACAGCTTCTTACCATTTCGCTCATTTTTTTCAAAAAGCAGAACCGATTTTCCGCGTTCAGCAGCAACAGCGGCGGCCATCATTCCTGCTGCGCCGCCGCCTACAACAATTATATCATACATCAACTTTCTCGTAAACTTCGTATTCTTCCCAAATCCGTTCCAGCCTGTCGAATTTTGCGTAAAGGTCACCGGAAGCCTTACTGCTTACAGCAACAATAAGTGCATTGACAAGACTCATCGGCGCAACCAACGAATCAACAAAAGACACCATATCACTCTTTGCATAAAGCGGCACGCTTGACAGCTTTGCTATAGGTGAAGCAGGAGTATCCGTGATTCCGATTACATTTGCACCCATATCTCTGGCAAATTTCATTGCCTTAATTGTGCGCGTTGAATAACGCGGAAAACTTATTGCAATAAACGCGTCTCCCTCTGTTACACGCATTATCTGTTCAAATGCCTCATTTGCGCTTGATTGGTCAACAACCTTGACATTTTCAAACAACAG
>CAZNVF010000194.1:0-2315 GCA_964576395.1 uncultured Oscillospiraceae bacterium | reverse complement strand
GATGGTCCCTCTGCAGTAACAGAGGAGATACTTGAGATACTTTCTGAAGAAAATGTAAAAGCGACATTCTTTGTTATAGGGCCAAATGGGGAGAACACCGATAGGCGGCTTTTACAAATTTATAGAGCGGGCCATGCTATAGGTATACACAGCTGGAGCCATAAATACAGTGATATCTATGTGTCGGTGGATTCCTTCTTAGGTGATTTTAACACTGAACGGGAGTGGATATATTCTGTAACCGGGGAATATTGTGATATATTCCGTTTTCCTGGGGGAAGCAATAATTCAACTGCAAATAAATATGTGTTAAATGATATTGCGGAGGAGATGGAACGTCGGGGATTTGTATGGTATGATTGGAACGCCGATGGGGAAGACAGTATACATAAATATATCTCTGCTTGGGAAATAGCCCAAAACGTTTTTAAATCGGCTGATGGGAAAGACAAAGTTGTTGTGCTGCTACATGACAGTAGTACAAGAAAAACCACGCCGGAAGCCCTTCGCCTTATAATACAAAAGTTTAAAGAGTTAAGTTACGAATTCGGAGTTCTTACAGATATGGCTGAACCAATTCAACAAAATAGAAATTTGTCTTGACAAAAGTACATGCTGATGGTATAATAACATATGTTATATAACTATTGTTATTAAAAGGGGACAGCTATGGCGCCAAAGATAAAGATTACAAAGGAAGATATAAAAAATACGGCGGTAGAAATAGTAAAAGAAAGCGGGGCGGAAGCACTTAACGCAAGAGCACTTGCCTCAAGGCTTGGCTGTTCAACTCAGCCGATCTTTTCAAATTACTCTTCAATGGGGGAGATAAAAGCCGATGTGATTTCTGCTGCGGATGACGTGTATCACAGCTACCTGAAAAATGAGATGGAGCGTGGAAATTTTAAACCATATAAAGCCATGGGAATTGCCTATATCCGTTTTGCAAAGGAAGAAAAAGAACTTTTTAAGCTGCTTTTCATGCGTGATCGTACTAAGGAAGAAGCAGACAAAGGTGGAAAAGAAGTGGACGAAGTAGTTGCAATAATAATGCAAAACACAGGGCTTTCTTATGATCAAGCTTTTATGTTTCATATTGAAATGTGGATATATGTGCATGGTATAGCTACTATGCTGGTGACAAGTTATCTTGATTGGGATTGGGAACTTATCAGTAAAATACTCACAGATGCCTATGAGGGGATGAAAAAATACTATATAAGTGGGGAAGGGCAAAAATGAATGCGGTAGAAACAGTAAAACTCACTAAAAAATATAAGGATTTTACGGCGGTGGATGGGCTTGACCTTAAAGTACGAGAAGGCGAGCTTTTTGCTCTTCTTGGAGTAAACGGAGCAGGAAAGACAACTACTATAAAAATGCTTTCTTGTATAACAAGGCCAACTTCGGGCGATGCGTTTCTAAATGGAAAAAGCGTAATAAGCCAAAAACCGGAAGTGAAATCTATAATAGGTGTTTCGCCGCAGGAGACCGCGGTTGCACCAAGACTCACTGTTTTTGAAAACCTTGAACTTATGGCAGGTGCACACGGATTTTCCAAAGAGAAAACTGCGGCAAAAATAACCGAACTTTCCACTGCTTTTGGGCTAACTGAAATAATGAGAAAACAGGCAGGGAAACTTTCCGGCGGATGGCAAAGAAGGCTCAGCATAGCAATGGCGCTTATATGCGAGCCAAAGATATTGTTTATGGACGAGCCTACGCTTGGCCTTGATGTCCTTGCAAGAAGCGAACTTTGGGGGATGGTACGTTCACTTAAAGGAAAAATAACAATAATACTTACAACGCATTATATGGAGGAGGCGGAGGCCCTTTCCGATAGAGTGGGAATAATGAAAAACGGGAATCTGCTCATTGCAGGTACAGTGGATGAGATAAAGAAAAAGGTAGAAACAGAACATTTTGAAGAAGCATTTGTAAAGCTTGTGAAGGAGGAAAAATAGAATGAAGATGCTTACTTTTTCTTCCCGAGTGGCAAAAGAGATCATTCGTGACCCCATTAACATTGCCTTTGGAATTGGGTTCCCAGTCATACTGCTAATTTTGATGACAATGATACAGGCCAATATCCCTGTGAAGATATTTGCTCTTGAGACCCTTTCCCCAGGTATAGCGGTTTTTGGCCTTTCATTTATGACTCTTTTTTCCGCGACCATGGTTTCAAAAGATAGGGCGGGGTCCCTTATAATACGTCTTTACACAACGCCGCTTTCCGCAGCAGATTTTATTCTTGGCTATACTATTCCGCTTATTCCAATAGCAATTTTACAGTGTGCCATATGCTACATGGTTTC
>CAZNVF010000193.1:0-2347 GCA_964576395.1 uncultured Oscillospiraceae bacterium | reverse complement strand
CTTAGAAACAGGATTAGAATTTAACGAACAAGTAAAAATTAGAAAAAAAATGATAGCTAATAGAATTAAAGAATTAAGACAAAACAAAAACTTAAGACAAGAAGACATCGCAAAGATTATAAAAATAAACCGTGCCACTTATGCCGGATATGAAAAAGAAAGAACAGAACCAAATGCAGAAGTACTTGCAAGGCTTGCTGTGTATTATGATGTATCACTTGATTATCTTTGTGGACTGACCGACAATAAATACGGCAGATATAGTGTAGAAGAAAAGCAAAAAAAAGAACAAGCAGAAATTGACATACTGCAAAATCAAATAAATGAACTTCAAGAAAAGATTAATAACCTAAAATAAAAAAAGCGGCCGCAGACCCTCTCACACTTTAGGGACTGAGCCGTTTTTTGTTTCGTTGGTACGCTTGTGGTACACATCACAGCAAACCGCATATTAGTTTTGTCTCGCCGTTATCATAACATCACCGCCCAACAATGTACCAAGGCGGTAACCATTCGTAGGGCTATTGCTGAATAAAGCGCAATTTACCTCAGCGTTTGCGGAGCAACTGCGCCCGACAATGTACTAAGGCGATAAACATTCGTGGGGCTGATGCTGAACAAAGGGGCTCTGCCCCTTTACCCCGTCAATATTGTTACAATTCTAAGAATTTGCTGCATTTTGTGACCTTGGGGTGGTAGAGGCCGTGGGTTCAAGTCCCGTCACTCAGACCAACAAACAAAAAGACCGCTTTATCGCATGATGGAGCGGTTTTTTGCATTTATAGAGTTGTTGATACGGAAGACAAAAACAGTAAAAAAACGGCCTCTTTTTTTCAAGAAATATTGAAAATTCCATCAATATTTTCGGAGATTTTCTTAGTTCTTGTATTAGTCCAATGAACATATATATTCATTGTTGTTTCAATATCATCGTGACGAAGCCATATTCTAACATCATCAACAGGCATTCCTTTATCAAATAAAATGCTTGCTGTGCTGTGCCGTAAATCATGAAAGCGCATATGAGGAAAGCCCATTTTTTCCACTCTCCTCTGAAAACCTCTTGTCATACAGTCAGGACGCATAACATCCGTTTGTGTTTTATTAAGGAAAAGATATTCCATATTCTGCGGACTTCTTTCTTTTAAGTCAATAAGCATTTCCCGAACATCTTGAAACATAGGAAAAACCGCCATGCTTGAAAGCGTTTTTGTTTCGTCCGCAGCTTCTATTGTAAGGCTTTTTACAACTGTGTGTTCTATCCTTATTTGATTTTTTTCTAAGTCTATTGCAGACCATTTCAAGCCGAGTACCTCAGAACGGCGCAAACCATAATACAATGATAAAACAACTGCCTCATATAGGTAATGCCCTTTAAAAGCCTCTATAAGCCTCTGAGCCTCTTCTGTGGTAAGCATGACTGCTCTTTTGGTATAAACTCTTTTAGAGCGTTTCAAGCGGATAGGAGCGGCAGGATTGACGGGTAAATATTCAAGAAACACTGCTTCATTAAATGCCTGTTTTAAAACGCTTAAATGTTTGCTTACTGAAGCCCGACTAAGACCACCAGATTTATTATCAAGGCGTCCACCCTGCTCAATATAGTTTATATAATTCTTTATATCTCTCGGTTTGAGCATTTTTAAATTGTTTGCGTGCTCAGAAAACCAAGGGATAATATGGCGGTTAACATATGTTATATATGCCTCATATGTAGAGCGTTTTAATTCGTGCCGTTCATCTTCAAGCCATTCTGTAAAAAATTCTGCTGTTGTCATTGTATCACCTTAGCATGTTGTAACTTCTATAATTTATAGTATTTTCAAAGCCACTATCTATATCTTTTATTATTTTAGTGACTTCGTATGTAAGCGTATCAAACATCACTTGAAATTCTGCTTCACTATTAGTGCAGTATTTTACGGAAGGTTTAACACAATTATTTGAATGCCTCATAATCTGAACCCCTGCAGGATAAAAACCCAATCTACCACCTTTTATAAATTTCTTTGATACTATGTTTCCGTTATCATCAATAATTTCAGCCGTTTTAATGGGTGCATATTCTGTATCAATTTCAAACTGCTCCGCTTCTTCTACCGGAATATCACCAAGATATGCCGAAAGATAAGCACCAATATTATCAACATTATCAACGCTTTTTGTACTAGTGAAACCGTGACACCACATTTTCTCAATTTCATTATTATTGATAAACGGAGCATTATGTCTAAAAATCAGAATAAAATGTAAATGCCATGCACCGCGAGCTTGAGGCTCTAATATTGTAATATATCTATCAATATCGGGATATTTTTTTAATAACTTTCTTTTGTAAAAATTATTA
>CAZNVF010000192.1:0-2364 GCA_964576395.1 uncultured Oscillospiraceae bacterium | reverse complement strand
TGTTCGCACCTCTTTCGCCTTTCATTTCTACGCACTATAATTATCGTGACCACCGTAAAATACTTGTTATCGATGGCAACACCGCTTTCACCGGTGGCATAAATTTCTCTGATAGATACATAAACTGCGGCTCAAAGCTTGGCCACTGGAAAGATACCGCCGTTATGGTAAAGGGCGACGCTGCTAAAACTTTTACTTTAATGTTTCTGCAAATGTGGGCCGTTGACGAAAAGAAAACTGATTTTAGATCCTTCCTTTACTACCCTACTTTTCCTCCTGAAGGCTCTAAAGGCTACGTCATTCCGTATGGTGACTGCCCCCTTGACAACGAAAAGGTCGGCGAACAAGTCTATATTGACCTTCTCAACCGCGCAAGGCACTATGTCCATATAATGACGCCCTACCTTATCCTTGACGGCGAGATGGAAAACGCCATAAAGTTTGCCGCCGAACGCGGTGTTGAAGTTTCTATAATTCTTCCTGGAATACCGGACAAGCTCATACCCTATTCCCTTGCAAAGGGGCATTACGCCTCTCTTATGGATTCGGGGGTGAACATCTACGAATATGTTCCCGGATTTATTCATGCAAAGTCCTTTGTGGTAGATGACCACGAAGCGGTGGTCGGAACTATAAATCTTGACTATCGAAGCCTTTACCACCATTTTGAATGCGCAGCATATTTAAACGGCACAAGCTGTATTTCAGATATTGAGGCCGACTTTAAGGCAAGTATTGAAAAATGCCGCTTTGTAACAAAAGACACAATTTGGCAAGGGCATCCCCTTTTAAGGCTGCTTGGAATAATTACAAAAGTATTTGCGCCGCTGCTGTGATTTATAAAATGCAAACTGGAGCAAGCACATAATGATACCTGTAATAATCCTTATTCTTGCCGCAATGGCAATGGTCATTTTAATTTCTTTTTGGGCTTTTAACAAAGCCTTTTATTCCTCTCCAAACAGAAAAGAGAATATATTTGATCTTCCAAACGATGATCAATACTCTCCTCACCATGCGCTTATGACCGATCTTATAAGTGAAATGTCGTGTATTCCCTATGAAGAAGTAAAAATAGTATCGTTCGATGGTACTGAACTTTTCGGAAGATATTACCAGGTTTTAGAGGGCGCTCCACTTCAAATACAGTTTCATGGCTATCGTGGCAGCGCATTTCGTGACTTCTGCGGCGGCAACAAACTTGCTCGTGAAATGAGGCAAAATACTCTGCTTGTGGATCAGCGCGCCCATGGGAAAAGCAGTGGCACAGTGATAACATTTGGAGTCAAAGAGCGGTTCGACTGTCTTTATTGGGCAAATTATGCAGCCAAACGCTTTGGGCCTAAAACGCCGATTGTTCTTGCCGGGGTTTCTATGGGGGCAGCAACAGTGCTCATGGCTTCCGACCTTGGGCTGCCCAACAGCGTCGTTGGTATAATTGCTGATTGCCCTTATTCATCACCGTCAGATATAATTCGCAAAGTATGTAAGGACATGGGCCTGCCGCCAAGTATCTCTTTCCAGTTTGTAAAAATCGGAGCGAAGCTCTTTGGGCACTTTAATATTGAGGCGGCAAGTGCCAAATGTGCCGTTAAAAATGCAAATATCCCTATCCTGATTATTCACGGTGAAGATGACCGGTTTGTTCCATATGAAATGAGCAAAGAGATAGAGTCTGCCTGTAGCGGAAAGGGCCTTTGCGCTATTTTTCCCGGTGCAGGGCATGGTCTCAGCTATATTGTTGATCCACAGCGTTACGAATATTTAATAAAAGATTTTTGTCAGAAATGTATTAAATAAATCGGCTGGTTCCCAGCTGTTTTTATGCTTTTTTGAACAAAGCCATACAATCTTCTTGCATTTTGTCAAAAAAGCGTATAGAATTACTCATGTATGGTTTGTGGGGCTATTCACTTAAATCCACGATACAGAAAGGAACTGTCGAAAACATGGAAGAAAACACAAGAAGAGTCGGTACGGTCTCACGCGGGATCCGTTGCCCTATCATCCGTGAGGGCGATGACCTTGGCAACATTGTGACTGAAAGCGTGCTTGAAGCCGCAAAAAGCGAGGGCTTCGAGCTTCACAACCGGGACGTTATTTCCATTACCGAATCTATAGTCGCCCGTGCTCAGGGCAACTATGCCTCTGTTGACAATATTGCCGCCGACGTTCGTGCAAAGCTTGGTGGGGGCACCATTGGCGTAATTTTCCCAATTCTTTCCCGTAACCGTTTTGCTGTTTGCCTTCGCGGTATTGCAAAAGGCGCTGAAAAGGTTGTGCTCATGCTCAGCTACCCCTCCGATGAGGTTGGCAATGAGCTTGTAAGTCTTGATAAACTCGATGAAGCCGGCGTAGATCCCT
>CAZNVF010000191.1:0-2379 GCA_964576395.1 uncultured Oscillospiraceae bacterium | reverse complement strand
ACGGAGGCTCCCGCCAAAAATCATTGACCTGTGCAGTGGGAGTGGTTGTGTTGCCATAACGCTCGCTAAAGAGATAAACGGCTCCGATGTTACGGCTGTGGAGCTCTATGACGACGCTTACAAATTTCTTGAAAAGAACGCCAAATATCACGGAAGCTGCATAAAAACATTGAAACGTGACATTCTTGAGCCCTTTGGTGAGTTTAACTGCGTCGTTTCAAACCCGCCATATATTTCAGCTTGTGAGATGGACTCTCTTCAAAAAGAAGTTACCTTTGAGCCTAAAACCGCTCTTTTCGGTGGCGAGGACGGCCTTGATTTTTACAGAGCCATTGCAAAAAATTGGGCTCCTCATATCGTATCCGGTGGGTTCATAGCCTTTGAGATAGGTGATACGCAGGGCCGTGCCGTTGAACGGATATTGAAAGAAAACGGCTATTTTGCCGTATCAGTCTGGACCGATTATGCAGGGTTAGATAGAATAGTTACGGCAATGAAACCATAGATAAAAAGTGAGCGCCAAAGGAAGGTGCACCAAAGCGGCTCTTGTATCAAAATTGAATAATTGATTTCGTTAAACGGTGTAGCCATATCGACTATGCCGTTTTTGCGTCTTTTTTTGCGTATGGAGTTAACTTTTTTACGCACCTTTTTCAAAGTGCGTAACCCGACAATTACTGCCGTACGGCTGCAAAGTACCAGCGGACTCTCCGAGGGGCAAAGGTGCTCAGAGAAGTCTTGGCAAGGTATCCCATTCGGACGGTAATTCCGTTGTATGCGGCAAAACAAAAAGCCGCTACGCAGACACCAAAAATCGGCTAGAGCTTTGCTCTAGCTTTAAAATGATGTTTTATGTAACGGCTTTGAAATTCAAAACCATACTGTTTTTTATACCCCTTCGCCGCTGATAGTACAAAACAGCTTTTGACGGCAGGTAGAGGTATTTCCTTTTAGCATACCGCAGGCATTTGGCGGCTTACGCCGCAACTCTCATGAAAAGAACATTAGATATTCAGTTGTAACTTCCTGAAAAGAGTATTTTACTATATATCTCAGGATAGGCGCTCGTCAATGCTTTTTCGGGGAAAATGGGAATACTATTTAGTTTGAGCATGAGCTTATAGAGAAAGAGCCAATGAAATGAGAGTTCCCTCACACTTCACTGGTTCTACGGTTTGAATGCGTATGATATTTTGCTTTGCTCAATAAATAAGAATTTAATCTCCTATGGTAATTTCTAATTTTCCTTTCTTATCAACATTATGAGTGACAATATAAACATAATTGCAAGAACTATTTCAAACCAAGCTTTTACGTTTAAAAATAAAAGTGAGTCGTTCCATTCAACGAAAGATGCAAGATTAGCAAAAATATCATATAAAAAATGAAACAGCATAGGCAAATCCGATGGCACCTGTTTGTAAAAAACATAGGCATCCCAGTCGGTTATAATATGCACAAACCCAAATAAAATAAAACTTAAAAAAATTAAACTAGGGTGATAGCTGTGCCGTTAAAAAAGAACGATGAAATATGCCTTGAAATTGAGTCAATTTCGTCTGAGGGAAGCGGAATAGGACGTTTTAACGGCCAAACAGTGTTCGTGAACGCTGCGGCGGCCGGAGATATTGTTAAGGTTCATATAATCAAGGTCAAACAAAATTATGCTGTGGGGATTATTTCAAAAATTATAAGGCCGTCGGCCGACAGGACAGATTGCGACTGTCCTGTTTTTTCAAAATGCGGCGGCTGTGTATACAGACACATAAAGTATGAAAGTGAGCTTAAATGGAAATACAAGACCGTTGCCGATGCATTAAAGCGCATAGGCGGAATAGACATTGTTCCCGATGAAATAATCGGAGCGGAAAATGCTGACCGGTACCGCAACAAGGCGCAGTATCCGGTCGGCCTTTCCGCAAAGAATGAGATTCTTATAGGTTTTTACTCCCCGAAAAGCCACCGTATAGTTAACTGCGAAAACTGCCTTTTGCAGCCTTACGAATTTAGCGCAATACTTAAATGCATACGCCGATGGATATTGACAAGCGGTGTAACGATATATAATGAGGAAACCGGCCGCGGACAGCTGAGACATATTTATCTCAGACGGGCCGAGGCAACCGGCGAGATAATGGTCTGTTTAGTAATTAACGGTGAAAGTGTACCGAAAGCGACAGATTTGCTGAAAAAATTATTAGAAACGAACAAGAATATTAAAACCGTTATTCTTAACATCAACCGAGAAAAAACGAATGTTGTTCTCGGAAAAAGCTCTGTAAATCTTTATGGCGACGGCTATATAACGGACGTTCTCTGCGAAAAGAGGATAAGAATTTCGCCTCTCTCGTTCGATCAGGTCAACCGCGAGCAAGCGCA
>CAZNVF010000190.1:0-2415 GCA_964576395.1 uncultured Oscillospiraceae bacterium | reverse complement strand
CCTATGATTACATTCGAAGGCTAAATTGAGTGACAGGATTTTTAATAAATGATATACTAAAAAACTTTACGAGATTCTTAAACTTAAATTTGAGGGAGAAGAATATAGCTATGGATATAGAGTATTTTTTCTATGTAGATGATAGTACTCTTCAGCATTTGCGTCCGGCAACAGAAGATGAACGTAATTGGTACCACTCATTAGCACAAGAGTTGGCTCCATATAAGAAGAATATCGATCGTTTTGAGCGGGTAGAAGATTGCTTTTCTGCATTAGCGGAAATTTTGGAAAACCCTGCACAAAACGCCGCACAGCTAGAGCGTAAAGCAAAGGATGCTGTGGCAAATTTTTTATACTCTTTCAACGAATGCCTTGATCATTGGAGAACTTATATAGTTAGAGCCTATGGTGAGAACTCTAATTATTATTTAAATTATAAAAAACTGACCTCACTTGCATTTGATACTTACGATGAATATAAAATTACATATGCTCTTCGAAATTTCCAACACGTCGACGATGTTTTTGATGGTATATCTGCGCACCTAGGCATGCCCGCACAACTATATGCGCATCGGCAACGGTTGCTCAACAACTCCAGCTTTACAGTTCCCCAGTGCGCCGCTTTCGCCAAACTGGAAGAACGTTTTAATTTGTTCCCGATTTTTAAAATAGCAAAAGAACAACTGGAGCAGATTGAAAAGAAATTGATGTTTTATACGGTGACTCCAGAACAAGAAAGTAAGGCTATCTACGCCTTGAATTTTAAAGAACAACTTTGTGGATCGCAAGGGATATTATTATTGGGAAAACTTTTAGATTCAAATGGAAATGAACTCGAAGCAACAGACAGCACTATAGCAAAATTGGCACAGAATCAGGCAAAAGCTACTCTGTCTTATCAAGATGAAATTCCTTGGGGAGTATGCAGATTATTGCAACTTTTCCAGGGAACAAATTATCAAGCCATTTAATCAAAAACACCTAATCTTATGTTATTCATTGTGGTTTACGAAAACTATTTTTAGATAAAACCCCTTGCCAACGGCCCGCAAACCGTTGATATTAATATATTTCTTTAAGTCCTATAATTACACTCCGACCAATCAAAAACGCTTGACAGCGCAAACTGTCAAGCGTTTTTTTGCTTTAGTTATGCGGTTTTTAGCGCGGCATGGTGCAAAAATAATTTTCTTTTTGGGGATGCTTTTATATTCAAAAAACATGTTTTTTCTCTAGAAATGCTATAAGCCCTGCTTGGAAGTTTCCTAGTCTTTGGCACTTTCATTATTGACAAACCTCCTATTAATTTTTCACGGAATATTTTTATATTTCTTTGATAATGTGCTTAAGATAATCGGTCGGTCTGTAAATATCTTCAGGTGTGAGCTTTGTGCTGCCGCTTCTAATAAGGCCCATTTTCAAGTAATCAAATGCCATATTTTTCAATCAGCCTTTGAACAAGAGTTGTTTTACCTGTGTACGAAGCGCCGGCAATTAGAACTATCATATAAAAACTCCCCTCATTCCGCTTTTTACGGATACCATTATACGTGGAATCAGATTTGCCGCAAAGCATAGAATGTAGTTTTGAGCTTTTGGGTTATCAAGGCCAAGTGTTTCATATACCTTTTTTGCACTTTCCTCAATAATAGCGGTGGCCTCCTCTTTGGAAGCAGAAGAAAAAATTTCTATAAGATGTTTACGCTCAATTTGTCCTATTTTAAGTTCAAAAATGTCCTTTTCCAAAAGTGCAAGTCCAATAGCATTTTGAAGCGGAATCCCGCAAAGATTTATAAGCAGTTCAGAGTAAAAAGGGTTAGTTTTGATAAGAAGCTGTCTCACCTTTGGTGCGTCAAAGCGGTTTATAATATAGTTTTCAAGTATTAATCGCCTAAGGTATTCGCAGACATACTCCATTCCAAGTTCATTTTCCGGAACGGCGTTAATAAGCTGATAAGTTATACTGCAAGGTACATCGGAAGGAAAAGTATCTATGTTGTAATGATAAAACCCTTCGCCGATGCTTTTAAGCGTTTCATTTATTGATATACTCGGTATCTTGGGAACAGTTATACATGCCTCTTTCCAAAGCTTTCTTGCTTCGTCGCAGCATTTGAGCACGCATTTTTTGCCGTGCTCAAATGCGTCAAAAATGTCTTCACAAAACAAATCTTGACTGGTTTTGCCAGTGTACTTAAGATGCTCAGTAAGCACAAAACAGGCCGAGGCTAGAAGCCTTTGCGCGTCATCCGATGAAACGGAACTGCTTTTTCCAAGCGTGTATTCTTTTGAAGTTTTTTCAAGCAATGACCAGAGCTTTTTGTGGAGCAGCAGAGCCTCTTCTACTGAAAGCCCATCAGAAACAGTGAGAAATTCAGTCAAGGTATTCGCCTCGCTTTCCTCGAAGCTTCA
>CAZNVF010000189.1:0-2418 GCA_964576395.1 uncultured Oscillospiraceae bacterium | reverse complement strand
TCCGAAGCGCTTAAGCGCTGCCTTATTAGAATATCACATCAAATTCTCGAACGCGACGGGGGAACAGAGAACCTTTGCCTTGTGGGAATAAAAACCAGAGGCGTTCCCTTAGCCAAAATTATAAGGGACAACATACTTAATATTGAGGGCAAAGAAGTTCCCGTTGGTACCCTTGATATAACAATGTATAGGGATGACCTTACGGAGCTTTCCACTGCCCCAAAAGTGAACGAGCCTGACCTTCCCTTCGATGTCACTGGAAAAACAATAGTTCTTGTGGACGATGTAATTTATACTGGAAGGACCTCAAGGGCCGCTATGGACTGCCTTCTTAACAAGGGGCGGCCAGCCTACATACAACTTGCGGCACTTATTGACCGCGGCCACAGAGAACTGCCCATTAGGCCTGATTTTGTCGGAAAGAACATTCCAACTTCACGCGAAGAGCTTATCTCGGTACGTATACCCCCAGTGGATGACGAGATCGGCGTTAAGCTTTTTAAGAAATAAGTTTTTCAGGAGGAGTAAAAATGAAACTTATCTACAATGTAGAGGACAAACCAAAGTTTAGCCAAGTTATTGTGTTTGCACTTCAGCAGCTTCTTGCAATCATCACGGCAACCATCGTAGTACCTATCCTTGTAAACGCTTATGGCGCTGTAAACCTTGAAATGGACCCTGCCGCAGCGCTTTTCGGCGCTGGTGTCGGCACCCTTGTGTATGTATTGTTTACCAAAAGCAAAAGTCCTGTTTTTCTTGGAAGCTCATTTGCATTTCTCTCTTCCATGTATTCCGCTACCGTATTCGGTTATTTTGGAATAATTATAGGCGCGTTCTTTGCCGGTCTTGTCTATGCGGTAATAGCTTTTATAGTCAAGGCTGTGGGTGCAGGTTGGCTCAATAAACTTATGCCAACCGTTGTTGTTGGACCTACTGTTGCCCTTATAGGGCTCTCCCTGTCAGCAAGCGCTGTTTCTGACCTGACTAAAGCTTCCGCAAGCGGCGAACCTTATAGCCTTGTTGCCATACTATGCGGCCTTGTAACATTTTTTGTAACCATTTGGGTATCGGCTAAATGCAAAGGTTTTGCAAGGCTCATTCCTTTTATTATAGGTATTCTTATAGGCTACGCCTTCGCCTCTGTTCTTACTGTAATAGGCAATGAGGCAAATATAGACGCTCTTAAAATAGTTGACTACAGCGCCATTGTAAACAACTTCAGTCCCATCACTTTCAAAAGCTTCTTCAGCTTCCCAAAATTCGCGTTTGTTGAAGCCATCAAAGAGCTTCAAAACGGTGGGCTTTCTATGAAGCTTGCAGACTTTGGCACTCTCATGCTTCTCTATATGCCCGTAGCATTTGTTGTTTTTGCTGAGCACGTGGCTGACCACAAAAATATTTCCTCCATAATTGAACGCGACCTTCTTGCCGACCCCGGACTTGATAAGACTCTTCTCGGGGACGGTGTTGGTTCCATCGCCGGCGCGTTCTTCGGCTGCTGCCCCAACACTACATATGGCGAATCCGTTGGCTGTGTAGCTATTACCAAAAACGCTTCAGTGATAACCATTAAGAGCACTGCGGTCCTTGCAATGATACTCTCTCTTTTCAGCCCTTTTGTGGCATTTGTAAACACCATTCCGAGCTGTCTGCTTGGCGGTATATGCGTAGCCCTTTATGGTTTCATTGCGGTATCCGGTCTTAAAATGCTCCAACAAGTAGATCTTAGCAAAGACGGCAACCTCTTTACTGTAAGCTCCATCCTCGTTCTTGGCATAGGTGGGCTTGCTCTTGACTTCGGAGCTATTCAGATAACCAATATCGCCACGGCTCTTATAGTTGGTATTATTGTGAACCAGCTTCTCAATAAAGAGAAAAAAGTCTGCCCCCGCAATTAAAATGTTATGCTCTGACTATTCAAAGCTATATATTTAAAATATAAGCTTTATTGGAATAAATAAAGGCCCCTCGTCTTTTTGGAATATAATTACCAAAAAGGCGAGTGGGTCCGTTTTATTATGCGCAAAATTTGATGTAATTGTAATTTGTCACAACGAGTATGGCAATTTTGAGTATATTTATATCTATTTAAGTGGCCTTGGTGTATCAATAACACCGGCGATATAGTCTATGGAAACGTTATAAAAACGGGCGATTTTTATGATAAAATCAAAAGGCGGCTCACGCTTTCCCTGTTCATAATTTGTATATGTGGTTTTATGCATGCCGAGTTTTTTCACAAGCATATCCTGAGTTAAATCGGCGTCCTCTCTCAAATCGCGTATACGGGTGTAGTGTTGCATAATAAGACCCCCTTTATAAATTATTATGCAACAGAGAGGGGAAAACTATTGACAAAATACATCAAATGATGTATTTTAAATATAAACGAAATGAAAAGGAGAGACAAAAATGGAA
>CAZNVF010000188.1:0-2419 GCA_964576395.1 uncultured Oscillospiraceae bacterium | reverse complement strand
ACAAGACAAATAGCTGTAAGGACCACTACGCTTTTTGTGTTTTCTTTCATGCTTTAACACCTCCAAGCGGTTTTCTCATGGTCCATTTCTCTATGTAAGGAGTAAGAATATTCATGAGAAGTATGGAGAAGGAAACACCTTCTGGGTAGCTTCCATAGAAACGAATAAGAAGCGTGATTATTCCGCAGCCAAGGCCGAATACCACTTTACCCCAACTGGTGCAGGGAGTAGTGACATAGTCAGTCGCCATAAAGATGGCTCCTATAAAAAGACCACCGGAAAGGGTGTAATAAAGCGCGGTCTCAAAATTCCCTGTAATGGCAAGGGAGCCAAGAAAAACGGTTCCGATGAACACTACGGGAGTGTGCCAAGTAATAATCCCGCGGACAATAAGATATACAAAACCAATAAGCAAGGCAAGAGCGGAAGTCTCGCCGAGGGCACCTCCGCGTACGCCAAGGAACATATCCATAAGAGAAACATCCGGCACTTCGCCGCCGGCAAGTACAGAAAGGGGAGTTGCACTTGCTGATATATCAACATTGGAAGTGGGGAATACTGCTTTTGTCATCTCTCCGGTAAAAGCGATGAGCATCACAACGCGCGCAGTGATGGCAGGGTTAGCAAAATTGCAGCCAAGTCCGCCAAAAAGGCACTTGGTGATCACTATGGCTATAAAACAGCCGATGACAGCTTGCCAAATTGGAAGAGTGGCCGGAAGGTTAAGGGCAAGTAGAAGACCGGTAACAACGGCCGAAAGATCACCTACAGTGGTAGGGCGTTTGCAAAGCTTGGTAAAAAGAAATTCAAAGAGCACACAAGAAGCTACACAAACAGCTATAAGTATCGCAGCGTTCATTCCAAATAAGATAACGCCGGCAACGGCTGCGGGAAGAAGTGCGATTACCACCTCGAGCATAACGCCCGTAGTATCCCGCCTTCCAAACACATGAGGAGAGACGGAAACAATAAGTTTATTTTCCATTAGATTCAGCCTCCTCTTTTTTCTTCTGTTCGGCAAGTTTAGCTTGATAAGCTCTGAGTTCAGCTTTGGCAAGCTTATGCCTGTGAACAATAGCACGGTGGGCAGGGCAAACAAAAACGCATGCGCCGCATTCCATGCAGAGGTTTACTTTCAATTTTGCAAGTTCTTCATTGTCCTTCTGTTTAAGGGCTTTTGCAATAGCCGGAGGATTGAGACGCATTGGGCAGTGGGTTATGCAGTTGCCACAGTGTATGCAGGGTGTCTCATCAGGGAGCACGGAGTCCTTTTTGTTAAATGCGAGAATAGCGTTGGTGTTTTTAAGTATTGGCTGTTCAAGGTCGGGAACAGCAATGCCCATCATAGGGCCACCATACATGACTTTTCTGGGTTCCTCTTTAAAACCGCCGCAGAAATCGAACACATCTTTCATAGGTGTACCAATGGGGGCAATTACATTTTTAGCTTCAGCAACAGCAGAGCCATCAACGGTCAGACATTTTTCAACAAGAGGCATACCGGTTCTAATATATTCGGCTATACAGGCAAGGGTAGTGACGTTCATTACAATGGAGCCAACGTCAAGCGGAAGCTTGCCTTCGGGAACTATTTTGCCAGTGGTGTTGAAGATGAGAACCTTTTCACCGCCCTGAGGATAAGAAGCAGGAAGAGCTTTTACAGAAATGCAGCTATCCTTTGCGGAAAGGGCCTGCATTGCCTTTATTGCTTCCGGTTTGTTGTCCTCAATACCTATGATGACTTTTTTTATGCCAAGATATTTTTCAAGAAGCTGTATGCCTTCAAAAATATCATCGGCCCTGTCAGTCATTGTCAGCGTGTCGGCAGTAATGTAAGGTTCACACTCCGCACCGTTAAGGATTACCTCTTCAACTTTTGAAAGGTCCTTAACTGAGATCTTTACAAAGGTTGGAAAACCAGCGCCGCCAAGACCGACAATACCGCTTGTGCGGACAGCAGCAACGAATTCATCATAATTCGTTACGTTAGGGGGAACAATCCCTTCATAGGGACGCATTTCACCATCAGACTCAATGGTGATAGCGGGAACCAATCCGCCGTTTCCGGAAAGGATACTATCGATCTTTTTAACAGTTCCAGAGACGGACGCGTAAACGGGTGAGGAAATAAATCCCCCCGCTTCGGCGATGAGTTGGCCAACGCCGACTGTGTCTCCCACTTTGACAACGGGCCTTGCGGGAGCGCCAATGTGCATGTTCATGGGGAGCACTACTGTTTTCGGAATGGGCATGCGTTCCGCGTGGCAGGAAGCAGTATGCTTTCTGTGTGGAACGTGAACGCCCTTAATGCCGAAAATAGACATTGAATAAAACCTCTTTTCTATTTTTGCGTTCTTGTTTTGGTTTGTTCATTTTTTGACAAAAGACAAGTCAACAAAAAACCATTAATATTATATTT
>CAZNVF010000187.1:0-2428 GCA_964576395.1 uncultured Oscillospiraceae bacterium | reverse complement strand
CTTCATTATATTTTCTCGTACGAAGAGCATAGAAATCTGGGTCTACACCACATTCCTTAAAAGCTTCCATCCAACTGTCAAATTTAAAATGCTCATCCCAACTATCAAAGTTGCAGCCTTTTTTCCATGCAGTCTCAATTACCTTTCCTACGCGTCTGTCACCGCGTGCAAGAACAGCTTCAAGATATGAGGTTTCAGCATCGTGCCAATCAAGATTTATTTTCCTGCTCCTAAGAGCTGAACGCATAACTTCCTGTTTTCTGTGCAGCTCTTCTCTACTGTTTTGAGGTTCAAACTGGAAAGGAGTGAATGGTTTGGGAACAAAACTTGCAACACTGCACGTGACCTGCACCGCTTTACCTTTTGGCTTTGTGTGTAAGTGATAATAAAGATCCACTACACGCTGAGCAGTTTCAACTATTCCTCTCACATCGTCATCCGTTTCAGTTGGAAGGCCTATCATAAAATAAAGTTTTACAGAAGTGTAACCGCCCTCAAAAGCTGTCTGACATGTCATCATTATTTCCTCTTCCGTAACATTTTTATTTATAACATCACGCATACGCTGAGTGCCTGCCTCAGGTGCAAAAGTAAGGCCGCTTTTGCGAACTTTGGTTATTTTTTCAAGAAGGCCTTCACTGAAATTATCCACACGAAGGGATGGGACCGCAAGATTTATATGCTCTTTTTCTGTCCAGCTCAGAAGATCATCAAGCAACGGCTCAAGTTCGCTATAGTCACTGGTGCTCAAAGAAGTAAGCGAAAGTTCTTCATAACCAGTACTGTCGCAAAGGTCATGAGCATTTTTGGACAGTGTTTCAAAATGTTTATCCCTCACTGGACGGTAAATAAATCCCGCTTGGCAGAAGCGGCAGCCACGAATACATCCTCGCATAAGTTCGAGCATGCTCCTATCATGAACAATTTCAATAAATGGAACAACAAATTTATCCGGAAAAAACACTTTGTCCATATCTTTAATAATACGTTTTTTTACAGGAATTT
Organism: uncultured Oscillospiraceae bacterium; assembly: GCA_964576395.1. Lineage (GTDB taxonomy): Bacteria > Bacillota > Clostridia > Oscillospirales > Ruminococcaceae > UMGS1668. The sequence continues at coordinate 1,423 of CAZNVF010000187.1, read as the reverse complement.
TTGCTGTTTTTTTTGCAATAAATTCTTTTATTGTGCCATCATCGTTATATTGAACCTCTATAAAAGCCGGTACGTAAACCCCTTCTATTTTTGCCGCCTCACAAAGGTAATGTTCTTTGCTCCATCCCTCTTTTTTCGCTGTTTTATAAAGATTCACAACTTCCGGCAGGACTTCTTCTCCCTCTCCCGGCATAAAAAGATCAATAAAATCAGCTATTGGCTCCGGATTGCACGAACATGGCCCACCAGCAACAACAATATTTTTAAGTCCATGCCTATGTTCGGCGCGAATTGGTATGCCTGAAAGATCAAGCATATTAAGTATTCCTGTATATGAAAGTTCATATTGAAGAGTGAAGCCTATTATATCAAAATCTTTTACTGGATCCCTGCTTTCAAGAGCAAACAGAGGAAGTTCTCTTTTCCTGAGTATCTTTTCCATATCTATATCGGGTGCATAGACTCTCTCACACCAAATTTCAGCGTCACTGTTAAGAAGACTGTAGAGTATCTTCATGCCAAGATGGCTCATCCCAACTTCGTAAAGGTCAGGAAAGCAGAAAGCAAAACGCACCAATATATCATTCTTATTTTTAACTACACTGTTCAGCTCTCCCCCGGCATATCTTGCCGGTTTTTGAACCAAACTAAATATATTTTCAGGAATGGCTGCCAAAGCAAATCCCCCTTTCACATATTTTATAATTATAGCATAGTTAAAACAGGCTTTTCAATAGCAAATTTCTTATGGCCCTTTTGATGATACCATTATCCATTGTTTATGTGCACAAGAAAGTATAAAGCACCGCAAACCTTTAAGTTGCCAGATGGATAAGGTATAAACCTAAATCGTTAAAACAAAGTAAAATTTTCACAAAAAATGTATCCGACAGTTTTTTCAATGAAACTGCCGTATATATTTTTATATTCTTACTGTACAAACCACAAGGTAAACAATTGCAATTATTAAATAAAAATTTTTGGTAAACAACATAACAATAATTAAAAAAATTGAAAAAATAGCGCAGGAACAGACAAAAAAATTTTTTTCGGCGTTTACCATGCCATCAATGAGATTTGAAATAAAAATTTCTTTAACTATACTGCCGCCATCCGTCGAACTTAGAGGAAGGGCTGTAAAAATACCTATAATAAAATTTATAAAGGCAAAAAGAAAATTACCAACGGTCAAAAATAGGGCGGAAAGACAAAAGTTTGTGACAAATCCGGCACAAAATACTGCTATTTTCTCTTTCATACTCATATTCATAGGCAGTTCCATTTGTATTCCTACTGGTGAACACCGCACCTTTTTTGGCATGTTTTTCTGCATCAAAAGCACAGCAAAATGCCCCGCTTCATGCAGCAGCGAAAAAGCTACAACCGGAAGTGCTATTCTGTTCTTGTCTGCTACAAAAAACAG
>CAZNVF010000186.1:0-2430 GCA_964576395.1 uncultured Oscillospiraceae bacterium | reverse complement strand
CATACAGCAGCATTAATTTGCTTATCTGCGGAAAACAAGCTGCGGGAAGAAATATAATAACGTTTAGCCCGGAAAATTATGCTGAAGATTTGGAAATGTTGGAGTTTACAACATGAAGAATATAAAAAATAGCTTGCAAGTTTCATCCGCAAAATATATAAATCAAAAGAGTAAGGCCGAACTTGGATTTTTGTTCGTATTGGCAGTAATTGTATGTAGCAGCTTTTCTATAATGTTTGTGGAGGCATTTCCATCGGTCAACAACTTTTTACCGTTTCTGTTTATTCAGGTGGCATTTTCCGCGGCATGCGTTTTTCTTTCACAGAAAAGTTTCGGAAAATATGTATCCTTAGCTGTGATCTCTGTATGTAGCATTTTGTCAATTCTCATGTTTTCACAAGTAAAATGGGGAGCAGCCGCTCTGGCAAATGATTTCATGGATTTTCTTACCACCAAAACGGGGAAAATTTACCTTGAGTTTTCTTTGGAAGCAAATGCCATCCCGGAACTTGCTTTTGGCATAGTGTCCGCATTTGCAGCAGTTTTTGTGAGTATGGCTCTTACGGAGAAAAATTTATTTTTGGCATTGCCGGTTTTTATTCTCAGCGGGGCAGGACTACTATTTGGATTCTTAAATACAGATAACGCTTTTTATATTTTTGCAGTAGGAAGTACTGTTGCTACAATATATATTCTGTCTCCTAATTATGGTCTGATCCCTAAGGTTAAAAATGCGGCGATATTACTGCTGACTTTATTGTTATGTTTTTCTGTTGCTATGGGCACGGCAACTTTAGCAGACCCTTTGTGTGATGGATGGTTACAAAATAAAGTTGAGAATATGCTTCATGCGGCTGTTTATGACAGCAAGACAAACTCGATGCCCGAGGGTAATCTATCGAATCTTGGCGCATGGGAAAAATCAGATGCTGCCGCAGTTGAAATTACTATGAATGAACCTCAGAAATTGTATTTGAAAAGCTTTATAGGCGAGGTTTATAATTCTGAGGGTTGGCAAGAAATTGACAGTAAAGACCTTGCCAATTACGAAAATGAGTTTTATTGGCTCCACGAAAAAGAATTTTTTGGACAATGTGAGATTTTTGAGGCGCTTTCGGCGCTGGGAGAAGAAGAAACAGTAAATATTATTACTATAAAAAATATTTCAGCCTGTAAAGAGCGCATGTTTTTGCCATATTCTTTTGCGAGCCAATGGATGCTCAATAAGGCAGTGATAGGTGACGCAAAAACTGAAGCAAATTGCACTGAATATGCAGTGAGTTATATTCCTGGGGGTCTTGCAGAATGGTATCTTGCACAAGTGGAGCTTGCATCAGAGCAGGGCAAAAATGATACTGTGGACAGTTTCCTGGAAAACGAGTATATATACCGCGAGTTCGTATATGAAAACTATCTTGACGTTCCGGAATCTGCTTTTGCGACTATTGAAAAATGTTTTGAAGGGGAGGATACATCCTCTTTTACCAAAATCATAAACAGTATGATTTCATATTTTTCAGAAAATATAACATACGACGAAGATGTAGTAACTCAAAACGGGAATGTAGATTTTGTTGAATATTTCCTAAGCAGAAGCTGCAGAGGCTATAGCGTACATTATGCAACGGCTGCAGTACTGATGCTTAGGTATTTTGGGATACCCGCACGGTATGTGGAAGGGTATTTTATTTCCGCTGAGGAAGCACAGAAATGTAAGGACGGCGAAACGATAGTTCTTGATGAGAATCATGCTCACGCATGGGCGGAATATTATTTGGACGGTGTAGGCTGGGTGCCGTTTGAAGTGACTCCAGGTTATATGGACGATGAGCTGGAAAAGGCTGCGTTTGGCATGTCAGGAGAAAATAGCAAGGTATATGCCCAAAGTGACAAGCCAAAAACAAATGTGGAGCAGGAGCGGGAGCGGGATAGAATTGAAGAAATAACGAGCGGAATAAAGACAACAATTGAAATTATCGCTGCCGCAGCAATGCTTGCTTTGTTATTTCTAATTATCTATATTGTCGTAATGCGGCGGCGTCTTAAGACCGCTCTCCAAAGAATCGATGAAGCCGACAACAAAAACGCTATTGCCATGCGTTTTGGATATGCGGAAATGCTTCGAAGGGAAGCAGGAGTTGAAAGACCTCAACTTGACGAACTGGGCTATGAAAACGTAAAGGCAATCAATGATGAGGCGATTTTCAGCGAACATCAAATGACTGGTGAACAGCGGAAACATGTAGATACATATTCTGAAAGGCTTCTTGCGTGCTGTAAAGAAAAGTGGAACTTTAAGCAAAGACTTTGGAATAAATGGATAAAGTGTATTTATATTAAATGAGGAAAAATGACCCGAGAACTGTTTTTTCACACGGTTCTAAAAGGAGCAAAGCAGAGATGAAAAAATTTGTTGCATTATTAATATGT
>CAZNVF010000185.1:0-2467 GCA_964576395.1 uncultured Oscillospiraceae bacterium | reverse complement strand
AGCTCTGTTGAGACTTCCTCTGTAGAGTGGTCCACCCCTGAAGAAATTGAGTCTAGAGTTGGTGTAGTTTCTTACACTTGGACCTCCGGTACTCAGGTATCTGAGAACCTCAAAGAACTCTGGAAAACTCTTCAGGCAAACGGCATTGACGTTTGGGTCTGCTCCGCTTCCGCTACTGACCCTATCCGTGCAGCAGTTGATGTCTGGGGTCTTCATGACTACATCACCGGCATGCTCGCAATGACCAATGTTGTTGGCGAAGACGGCAAATATGTAAACCAGTATGACTATGAGAATGGCTGTGGCTGGCTTAACGACGGCAATGGCGGCTGGGTACGTGATACTTTACCTACCAAAGCGCAAACCCAAGGCGTAGGTAAAGTTGAGGCTATTGTCAACGCAATTGCTCCTAAATATAGTGGTGTAGGTCCTCTTGCCGGATTTATGGATTCTACCGGCGACTACAACTTCTGCACTGAGTTTGAAAACCTCAAACTTGTTATCTGCTTCAACCGTGCTTCCCGTAAAGTCACCGACGGCGGTGGTGTCATTGCTGAAGTTGCTATTTATGAGAGAGATACTCTCGGATATGACCTTGCAAGCGCTAATGCAGCTGGCGACACCCTTTATGTCCTTCAAGGACGTGAAGAGAACGGCCTGCGTGGTCTTCGTGCAAGCGATTCCACTATGCTTCTCGGTGCAACTGAAGAAAAACTCTTCAAAAATGAAGATAACCAGACTCAGCTTCAATACATGATCGACAACAACATGACTGTTGAAGATGCTATTAACACTTTTGCTATCAAAACTGCTGCTGATGCAGAGAATAATGCTCTCGGTTTCAAATACGGCTTCCTCAGCGAGTATGATGGTTATCACAACATTAAGTAATTTTAAATAATTGCATAAAATGACGGGACCTTTGGGGCCCGTCATTTTTATATTGTTTTTTAATATTTTTTCTGCTAAAAGGATTGGGCGTTTTTTATATCTATATTTGAGCAAAAAATATTTCCTTCTTTTTTAATATTTTTTGCATAATATCGTTAAATGTGCTACAATAAATATACATGAGTTCATCGTTTTCGGGGGGAAGCAATGCTCTATTATATTTTTTTAGCCATAAGTTTTTTTGTGGCTCTCGCAATGGCTGTAGCAAAGGGCGTAACGCTCAACTGGTTTTGGCCGCTTATTGCCGTTCTTGTAGCGCTTTTAGTTTTTAACTTTTGCATCATTGTGCATATTGTTATATGCGCGTTCCTTTCCTTTTTTGTTAATCTTAACAAGCCCATTCATGATCAAAACCGTTTTTTCTATGGCATCCTTGCAGAGACTGCCTATCTTTTTCTCAAAATAATGCGCATTAAAATAGTCTTTAAGGGGAAAGAATTCTTCCCCAAAGATTCGAAATTTCTTCTTGTGTGCAACCATATATCTTGGATGGATCCGGCCGTTGCAATAGTCCTTTTTCGAAAATTTCACATCGCCTTTATCAGCCGTAAGGAAAACTACACCTACCCCATTGCAAACAAGTTTCTTTATAAGGCTGCCTGCTTTGCCTTGGATCGAGACAACAACCGCGAGGCTTTAAAAACAATAAACAAAGCTGCAGATTTTTTTAAAATGGGCATCTGTGCCATAGGCATATACCCAGAAGGCTGGGTGGCTAAAAATGGCAAGCTTCAGGAATTTCGCCATGGTGCTTTCCGTATTGCCAAAAAGGCTGAGGTGCCTATTCTTGTTGCGCACATCTCCGGCGCTGAAAAAATACTTAAAAAGCCTTTCTGGAAGAGATGTACCGTAGATTTTGAGATCAAAGGTATAATTCCCGCGGAATTTGTGTCCAAGCACAAAACTCTTGATATAAGCACTGCCGCAAGGGAACTCATGTTAAAATGAAACACCCTTTTGGGTGTTTTTTTGTTTAGTAATTCAACCCTTATTTATACCATTGTGAATATTACACACAACAAAAAAATAATTTTTAACCTTATCGCAGTAATTTCATTAAATTTAATGGCCGCATTGGACATGGCCATTTTCACATATAGTTAAACTAAATTTTTTAAGAAAGGTCGTGCCGCTATTGCGGATCATTGCCGTTATTCTAGCAATACTCATCCTTTGCGGCTGCGCTGCAACCCCTGTTGAAAGCCCTGATGAGCTTTCTTCCGGTTTAAAAAGTGAACATGACAACCAGCGGGAACCTGATCAGGAGGCAGAAGATCCCTCTGTTATCATGTTTGAAATAGACCCTAGCTCAATGCTCATGTGCGGTAAGGTAGCACTAAAAATTTGATCGACCACAGTCCTGCTATTCCGTAAAAATAAAGGGGAACTATATAGAAAATAGTTGGAAAACATAATATACTTAACCTAAGTAACCGAAAGACAAATCAGAATTTCGTTTCGAATAAGACTTTTGTTTTGATGGAGGATAAATAGGTTGCAGACGTATTCGGAAGAA
>CAZNVF010000184.1:0-2511 GCA_964576395.1 uncultured Oscillospiraceae bacterium | reverse complement strand
TGACAAAATCTATATCGAGGTTTGCCCGGAATACGGTCGACTCCGTCTCGACAATATGTGAGATATAAATTGATAACTTTCTGTGTCCTTCCGGGCATAGAAAAACGGTCAGACATGAGGTTTTCTCACATCTGACCGGTATTCTTTTTACCCGCTTGAAGGCTGTACCTAAGACCTTGTTTTCACTCAATCCCCAAGTTCAACCCCCAAAAAGCGGCTGTTTTATTTTAGTTGCGTTGTTTTTAAGCAGCATCAAACCTGTTCTTTTGCATAGTATTGTGACTGGGCGTTCCAAAGTTCATAGTATTTGCCATTTTTGTCAGAGATAAGCTCTTCATGAGCACCATGCTGTATAATGGCACCGTCATGGAAAACAATAATCTCGTCGCAGAATTTGCAGGATGAAAGACGGTGGCTGATGTAAATAGCAGTCTTATTTCCAACAATATCGTTAAATTTGCTGTATATCTCCGCCTCGGCAATTGGGTCAAGGGCAGCAGTAGGTTCATCCAAAATGATAAATGGAGCGTCTTTATATAGAGCCCTTGCAATAGCTATTTTTTGTGCTTCACCACCGGAGACATCAACACCCTCGTTATCAAGGTCCTTATATAGGTTGGTATCAAGCCCGTGGGGCATTGTTTTCACACGATCTTCAAAGCCTGCATTTTTAAGGCATTTCATAACACGTTCACGGTCAAATGTAGCAGCTCCGGCCACATTTTCACCAAGAGGCATAGCAAATAGTTGAAAATCTTGAAACACGACGGAGAAAATGCGGATGTAGTCGTCATATTTATATTTGCGAATATCAATTCCATTCAAAAGGATTTGACCTTCTGTAGGGTCATAAAGCCGGCAAAGCAGCTTTATAAATGTAGTTTTACCAGAGCCATTCATACCGACCACTGCAAGGCGGCTCCCAACCCTAAATTTCACATTTGCGTGACGAAGCGCATAAGTTTCACTGTCCGGGTATTTAAAGGAGACATCTTTAAACTCCACCTCGTACTGACGGTCCGAACGCTTTTCGGTAGTCAGGCTGCCTTTATACATACTGTTAGGAATATCTAAAAGCTCAAAATTGGTATTTAAAAAACTGCTGTTTGTGCGCATTGTGCCCAAGGTTCCAAAAAACTTGGAAATTCCTAAAAACAGATTGGTGATGGCACCGATATATTGGGTAACGGACCCCACTCCGAAAGCGCCTGCCCAAGATTTTAAACATACAAACAAGTAGATTATTCCTGTCAGTATAACAGATATTATCTCAGACAGCGCAAGCAAAAGCCCCATGGGCCCTTTTGCCCATTTAGCAATTTTAGAATTGGGGCCGAAAATATTGTGATTAGAAAAGTATACGTTGCACACATTTTCCTGCTGACTGTACATTCTGAAGTCAACTGCCCGTTTTCTTGAAAGGCATGCGAATCCGTAGAAGCTGAAAAAGCGGTTGCCAAGTTTTCCTTCCGAAGTGTAGCGGGCCCAATAAGAATCGCCATGGTTGGCACATGCAGTAGAAAGAACATCTACAACAAGCATTATTGCAAGAATTGCCACAGCACAAATTGGGCTGTTGAGCAGGGCAAATTTTTCACCGGCACTTTCGGGAACATTCGCCAAGAACAGGCTTGCAGACAGGCCAACGCCGCATATTATCTGTATAGCGGAGGTGACAAGATCACCAAAAATTGTGATAGTTTTTGCAGAGCCATAGCCGGAAAAGTTCTCGGTTTGCCGTATCTGGGAGTAAAGACCATAGACATACTGTTTGTCAATATCGGAATAGTCCATTTCCAGCATTTTATCCATATATATCCGACTATCGACGGTACGCATAAGATATAATTCGTAATTGCTCCAGTGGTTTAAAATTCCGCTTATCAAAGCCAGCACAGACGCAGATGCAAGCTGAATTAACACCAGATTCAACAGGCTCTTTGGGTCTCTGTTTCTAGCAAGTTCGTTTATTATCTTTGCGGAAAGCCAGATGGTAACGTAGGGGGTGACCGCGGTAAAAATTGAGTTTAGCAGGCCAGAGATGAATATCCCCGGACGAATGCTCCAAAAAATCTTCCAAGCTCTCAGGTTATGTTTCCATGCTTCAAAGTAGGAGATCTGTTTTTCTTTATTCGCCATTTTTGTTTCCTCCTTCCTGATAATATTGGCTTTGAATCTCAAACAGTTTGGCGTAGCCTTTGCCAAGAGCCAGCAGTGAGCTGTGAGTGCCCTCCTCAGCAATAACGCCGTTTTCAAGGAATAGTATTCGGTTGCAAAATCTTGTGGAGGCCAATCTATGTGAAATAAAAATGGAAGTCCTTCCGCTGGTCATTTCACTGTATTTCATATAAATATCATTTTCAGCAATTGGGTCAAGGGCCGCAGTGGGTTCATCAAGCACGATGAGCGGTGCGTTTTTGTAGAGAGCCCTAGCAAGCATAAGCCTTTGAGTCTGCCCACCGGAAAGTTCCACACCATCCTCATACACCTGGCGGCCAATATGAGTTTCTA
>CAZNVF010000183.1:0-2534 GCA_964576395.1 uncultured Oscillospiraceae bacterium | reverse complement strand
CTCATTAAGGATATCGTCAAGCTCCTGAACAGATTTTTCTCTTACCTCGTCTTTTGTGAAAAGACAAGTCACATCTGCGCTTATTTTTACATTCCTAAGCTGTAAGCAGTTATAGAGTGGATCCCTTGCAAAAGCGCCATTAGTAATAATTGAAATAACGGGGACGTTAAGCTTTTTCATAAGCAGCCCAAGATGCTTTGGAAGAGGCGTTGCACAGCCATCGAATGAGTAGCTTGCTTCAGGATACATAAGTACGCTTGTTTTTTCATTTTCAATGGCATAGCGCATATCTTTGATAAGAGTTATATCTCCAACAAATTTTTTGGTTGGAATACATCCTATGTGCCTCATCAGCCAATCTTTCCCCACAAAGCCGTCTGAGGTGCAAACTATGCAGTAAGGTTTAGGGTAAAGTATCTTTGAAGCTATTTTAAGATCAATAAAGCTGGAATGGTTCATTAAAATCAAATAAGGCCCATTACCAGCCATATCCATTCTGTGAAGTTTATATGTAAAACCGGTTTTTGAAAGTTCACTTTGGGAAAGAAGCCTTATAAGCGTTCTAAAAAGCATATTAGGGCGCAGTGGATTTTTATGTTTTGGTTTTGGAATTGTTACTGCTTGTTCGTATGGCAGATATTTTATCCTTATTTTCATTGCGTTACCTCCAAAAATGTTTTCCTTCAATATTATACCTCATAATATTTTATTTAACAACAAAATAGACAAAAGACTGTTTTTTAAAAGCTTGTATATGAGGCTTTTAAATGGTATAATATTGTAAATTATGACGTGGAGTTAATCTTTAAGGAGTGAAAAAATTGAAAACAATAACTCTTGGCTCAACCGGAATTAAAGTTCCACAAAATGCTTTTGGCGCACTTCCAGTGCAGAGGGACGATATGAAGACGTCTATGAAGCTTCTCAAAATGGCTTATGAGGGCGGAATAACTTTTTTCGACACTGCCAGAGCATATACTGACAGTGAGGAGAAGATTGGAAATGCTCTTTCGCCCGTCCGTGAAAAGATCTACATTGCCTCTAAAACCCATTCTGAAACTCCTAATCAATTCTGGAATGACCTTGAAACATCTTTAGACTTTCTTAAGACTGATTATATTGATATTTACCAGTTCCACCAAGCGACTCGGTGTTATAGGCCGGGTGACGGAACAGGAATGTACGAATGCATGCTCAAAGCTAAGGAAGATGGCAAGATTCGCCATATAGGGATCACTTCGCACGACATAAGTGTTGCAGAGGAAAGTGTAACATCAGGTCTTTATGAAACATTGCAGTTTCCTTTCAGCTACCTTTCTGGTGAACGGGAGCTTGCGCTTGTTCGCAAATGTAAGGAGCACAATGTGGGTTTTATCGCAATGAAAGCGCTTGCAGGCGGACTTATAATGAATTCTGCCGCGGCTTTTGCATATATTTCTCAGTTTGACAATGTGCTCCCAATTTGGGGCATGCAGCGTATGTCCGAACTGGAAGAGTTCTTAAGTTATATGGACAATCCCCCTGTAATGGCGGGGGATCTGATGGCAGCTATTGAATCAGATAGGCAGGAACTTGCCGGTGATTTCTGCCGCGGCTGCGGTTACTGTATGCCGTGCCCGGCGGGAATAAGAATAAATGACTGTGCAAGAATGTCGCTTATGGTACGCCGTGCTCCATCAAAAAATTGGCTTGGACCGGATATGCAGGCCGTTATGAAGAAAACGGAGGACTGTCTGCATTGCGGAAGATGCCATGAAAAATGCCCATATGGTCTTGACGCAGCAGAGCTCATTAAGAAAAATTATGAGGACTATAAGAAGATCCTATCCGGTGAAATAACAGTGTGATACATAATTTAGTTAACAAAAAGATGAACGGTCTTGGGGCACCATCAGTAAGGAAGGTGCCCCAAGATGGCTTTAGCATCCAAACAAAATAATTGAATTTATTGAATAGTGTAGCTATATCGGTTATACTGTTTGGTTACTTGTTTTTGGGCTTAGTATTACTTTTTTACACGCAGCTTTTTCAAAACACACAACCCATTATGAAACTTTCAGCCTTTCAGCCGCAAAGCTGTCAGGATAGGCTATGCAATTTCATTGTTGTAAAAACTTAGTTTTCCGTAATCATTTATGAATGTTGGAATATACCCTACATAGCGATAGCCTTTTTTTGCATATTCATCGATGATCTGTCTATGTTCCTCAGACCTTGATCCAAGAAACTTACCTATATGGACAGAAACATATTCATACCTTATCATTCCTAAAATACCTCCGTAAACCTTAATTTATATTAATTGCTATACGAAAACCCTGTAATTTCAAGGTATTTCGCCCGTTAAATGCATAAACATTATAGTTTTCCCTTGTTTTTGACCTTATAAGGTGTGAGAGCAAGGGTGAAATTGTATAAAAGGGTAAGGTGAGCGGCCTGCGATAAATCCTTTATTTTCAAGCGTTGTGGAGGATTTTATTAAAGCCCTATGAAGGGCAGTAACCACTTATAAAATCGTGATTTTCAAATCCGAT
>CAZNVF010000182.1:1934-2581 GCA_964576395.1 uncultured Oscillospiraceae bacterium | reverse complement strand
CTACTTGGCTTGAAGCAGCGATATAAGCGGCGTAAGTTTCAGCATTCATATAAAGTGCATACGGGTCGTCTATACCTGAAAGATAGCCGCTGGCAACAGCGTCCATAAGTTTTGTTTCATCAATGTATCCACCGTAATTTTGCCTTACATAATCGTCAATTTCAGTGAATTTTGCATGCATGTTTTCACGTTCGGTAATGCTGCTGACTTTTTCATTAAAATTGCGAAGTGAAAAAACCATAGTTAAAGAAAATGTAATAGCCACAGCAATAATAATAAGAGTCAGAGAAGTACCCAAGGTTATTTTTTTACCCATGATGTTCTCCTTTTGCTAAAATTTATCAGGTAACATACGTGATGGGGTTAACGGCGCTTCCGTTAACGCGTACCTCAAAATGAAGGTGTGCGCCGGTGCTCCAACCTGTGTTGCCGACGTTGCCAATCTGTTCACCCATCACAACAATATCTCCTACATTTACAGTTATTGCACTCAAATGTCCATAAAGAGTTGTTATGCCGCCGCCGTGATCAATAATTATATATGTACCATAGCCATATGAATAGCCATTATATGGACAAATTTTGGTATAAATAACTGTTCCAGTGTTAGCGGCTACAACAGGGGCTCCGTAGATACCTCCGCCACT
>CAZNVF010000182.1:0-1924 GCA_964576395.1 uncultured Oscillospiraceae bacterium | reverse complement strand
ACTGATATCCATTCCAGTATGAAAATCTGTATTATTAAAACGCCAGCCATAGTTGCAAGTAATGGTGGAATATCCGGGGGCAGGCCACATCATCTCTCCACCCACATAATCAGCAGAGGAGGTGTTGAGGCTTTTATAAATGTCCGCTATCTCGTTCTGTATCTCTTTTGACAATGCAGAAAGTTCCTCATAGTTTTCCTCATACTCGGCTTGCATGGCGGTAAGGTCTTGTATCGATGCTTGCGCCTGCTTTAGGCTTTTATTAAGTTCATCCTGCTTTGACAAAAGAGCGGCGTTTTGTTCTTCAAGTTCTGCTTTTACATCTTCAAGCGCAGTTTTTTCTTCTTCAAGATCAGCAAGTTCATCACGAAGGTTTTCCACAAGTTCACTATCATGTTCACTTATTCTTTTAAGAAATTCGCCTCTGGTAAGAAACTCAGAAACACTGGTGGAACTGAGAAGCATGATAATAGAATTGGCAGTATCGGAATAACCACCAGTCATATATATGGCTCTTACGCGTTTGCGGAACATCTGCATGTTGTAGTCTATAGTATCCTCTTTGCTTTCAATATCCGCAAGCTTGTCCTCTATTCGGCTTTCGGTTATTTCTATTTGTCCCTCACAAACTGCTATTTCACTTTTGATTATCTCTATCTGTGCGTCAAAAGAATTAGCAAGCGCCTGCTGCTGTTTTTTGTCATCCTTAATATCAGATATTATACTGTTAAGCTGATCCTGTTTTTCTTTTATCTCAGCTTGTTGTTCTTGAAGATCCTTTATCTGATCACGGTATTTGTCATCATCCTGGTTTTCTTGACTGCTGTCAGCGTTGCTTTCATCCTCCTCAGTTTCTTGTTCTATTTCCTGCATTGATGTTGCAAATATAAGAGCAGGCGACGATAGAACCACCATCGAAGCGCAAATAATGCAACATAAAAATGTGGTTAAAAGATGTTTTACAGTTTTTTTCTTTTTCATTGTTGCCTCCATAAAACAGATAAAGAACTAAACTTTAAGATGCTTGCCAATGAATGCTACACATCCGAAAATGCCAATGAGCGCTCCTCCAACAATAAAACCTAAAAGGAGTTCTCGAGAAATAGCAGTAAAGGGTACTATCTCAGAAATTATTATGCTGAACCACTCTGAGTTTTGTGCCCCTACCCATTTAGCAATATAATCATATCCAAAATATATAAGCCCATATGAAATTATCCCGGAAAGAATACCAAGGCTCATACCTTCAACAATAAAGGGAAGGCGGATGAAACCATTGGTAGCCCCAACATATTTCATTATGTTTATCTCTTTTCTTCTGCTAAAAACGGTTATTTTGATCGTATTACCAATTATCATCAGTGATACAACAATCAAAAGACCAATAATAACGATACCCCCAACATATACCATCCTTTTAATACCTGTTATAACTGTTGCCACCTCAGTAAGGGCAGAAATGGAATAAACCCCTTCGATCTGCTCTATTTTTGAAAGAGTAACGCTTAGGTCTGAAACGTCGTCAAAAGTGATCCTAAATGAGTCCGGAAGGTTGTTCTCGCCGGACTGTTTATATGCGTCAAAGAGTATACCATCATCACCAAGCGATTCCATCATGCTGTAAAGGGCGTCTTCTTTTGAAATAAATTCAATTGTAGAGATTTTGCCTGTGTTTATGATTTCTTTTCTTATCTCATCAATTCTGGAATCACTTGTACCATCATCAAGATAGATTATCGCCTCACTCTGATCCTCAAGTGCGTCAATAACGCTGGAGACGTTCAAAGACAGCAGTGCAGCGGCACCAATGAGTAGCATGCATGAAACAAGAACACCAATAGAAGCCAAAGACATAAGTCTGTTGTTCCACAGGTTTTTAAACCCCTGTTTAACAAGGTAAAAGAAACTGTTTAGCATACCGCAG
>CAZNVF010000181.1:0-2582 GCA_964576395.1 uncultured Oscillospiraceae bacterium | reverse complement strand
TACTTAATTTCAAATATTCAATGGATATAAACACAATGCTTTCAAGCGAAAATGAAATAAATATCGTCGTCAAGGAGTGTGAAGAAAATGCGTAATTTAGTTGCTGAAGCTAAAGCGCAGTACAGAAAGCTTATTGAGAAAGCGGTCAATGTCGCAGTGTCGGCCGGTGAGCTTCCCGAAGGGGAGATTCCCGAATTTATAATCGAGATTCCGTCAGATACCAAAAACGGAAACCTTGCCTCAAATGTTGCAATGGTTTCTGCAAAGGCTTTCAGAAAAGCTCCAAGACAGATAGCAGACACCATTGCCGCACACCTTGACCTTGATGGAACATATTTTGGAAAAGCTGAGGTAGCGGCCCCCGGATTCATTAACGTTTTCTTTGCTCCCCACTGGTATGCTGAGACTGTTTCGGCCGTCCTTGCTGAAAAGGATGATTATGGCAAGAATGATCATGGCAGGGGCAAAAAAGTTATGGTGGAATTTGTTTCAGCCAATCCAACTGGGCCAATGCACATGGGCAACGCTAGGGGAGGAGCCATAGGCGACAGCCTTGCGGAGGCTCTTTCTTGGTGCGGCTATGATGTGACGCGCGAATTCTATATCAATGATGCAGGCAATCAAATTGAAAAATTTGGAAAATCTCTAGAGGCGAGATATCTCCAGATTTACAAGGGCAAGGATGCGGTCGAGTTTCCAGAAGATGGATACCACGGTGAAGACATAACTGTCCGTGCTCAGGAGTTTGCGAATATTCATGGTGACAAATATGTTGAAGCGGATCCAGCTGAAAGAAGGAAAGCTCTTGTGGGTTATGCCCTTCCAGCTAATGTAGAAGGGCTACAGCGCGACCTTGGAAAATACCGCATTGATTATGACGTATGGTTCAGGGAGAGCAGCCTTTATAAAGACGGAAGTGTCGACAAGGTTGTAAGGATACTTACCGATAAGGGCCTTACTTATGAGAAGGACGGTGCCCTTTGGTATAAAAATGCTCAGGTGCTCACCGAACGCTTTAAGGCTGAAGGAAAAACGGACAAGCAGATAGAAGCCCTTGAGCTTAAAGATGACGTGCTCATTCGTGCTAACGGAAACCCAACGTATTTTGCCGGTGATATTGCATATCATTACAATAAATTTGCAGTGCGTGGATTTGATAAAGTGATAAATGTGTGGGGTGCCGATCATCATGGCCATGTTGCCCGTCTTAAGGGTGCAATGGACGCTGTGGGTCAAGATGGGGACAAGCTCGACATTGTGCTTATGCAGCTTGTTGAGCTTATGAGAAATGGAAAACCTGAAAGAATGAGCAAACGGACCGGGAAAGCTATTACTTTGACTGACCTTCTTGAAGAGGTGCCGATAGACGCCGCGCGTTTTCTTTTCAATATGCGTGAGCCGAACACCCATCTTGTTTTTGACCTTGACCTTGCGGTGGAACAGTCAAATCAGAACCCCGTTTACTATGTTCAATATGCCCATGCAAGAATATGTTCAATTCTCCGCACGCTTGCTGAAGAGAGTATTTCTCCTAAAGAAGATATATCTCTCTTTAATTATACTGAACCTGAAGAGCTTGCGCTCGTTTCTGAAATTGCGAAATTTCCGGTGGAAATAGAGGAATCTGTAAAGGCCTACGACCCGGCACGCATCACTAAATACGCCGTTGACGTTGCGACAATGTTTCATAAGTTTTATAATGCTTGCCGCTGCCGTGGTGTTGAAGAAAATGTAATGTATGCCCGTTTGGCTCTCTGCCTTGCCGCGAAGATAACCATAAAGAATGTGCTTACTATGCTAAAAGTTACTGTTCCAGAATCAATGTAATAGTATATAAATCCCATAAGAAAGGCGTCTTATTTCAGTAAGATGCCTTTCTTGTTTGTTTTCAGAGTTGAATTTCTATCAAAATGGCGTTGTGCTTCTCTTCGCCCCCACGGTGTCTCCCATGGGCCTTTCGGCGGTTATGTTGGAATTATTTTCTTCCTTAATATTTAAATTACCTCTGTTTTGTGCTATAATATTATTAGAGTAATTTTGTAAAGGAGATGTTTCCGTGGAATTAAAATATTTTTTAGATGAATCCATCGAAGAAAGGCCAAGACTGTTAGCTAAATTAGCGCCATATAATGCTCCCCTCTCATATGAAAAAGCTTGGATATTTGAAGATGGTTCTTGGCGGCCATATAAGGGCGCTTGGTTTATTTTTGTTGATGAAGACGTAAGGTTTGCCACTGATGAAGAGGTATTTGCGATTACTTCCGGTGTAAAGCCTGAGTAATAATCTTCCCACAGCTTACAACAAAAAGCATTGTCTTTTTCTTTTTGCTCCTGCTGTTCATCTGTCAAATCACGAACATTTCTCCATTTTTCATAAATTTCATCGGTGCGAAGCTTTATTTGCCAAGCTTCCGGTGTAGTTATCTGTATCTCTTCGCTTATCCCATCAAGGGTAACTGCAAGATGTATTCCCCTATATCCAGAGTCATTCATAGGTCTGTCGATAAAAGCTTTCCCTCTAAGAGAAGGGAAAGCTTTTTTTAATGTCTCTACTAATTTCTGAACATCCGAAAGGGAATTTA
>CAZNVF010000180.1:0-2619 GCA_964576395.1 uncultured Oscillospiraceae bacterium | reverse complement strand
CACATTTTCAAATTCAAGAATATATTCACTGCTGACCTTTTCCGTTTCAGTTATCACCTGTTGCCGTATCTCAGCGTCAAGTACCTCCAAGATACGTTTGGAAGACGCCCCCGCTTTTGAAAAAAGGAGCACAATTTTAGATACATTTGTAAGGGCTGTAAGTATAAGAGTAACGTAAGTTAAAAACGCAACTATATCGGCTGGTCTCAGTGCGCCGCAGTTAATTCTCAGGCCACCAATAAGCAGCACCAGTACCAGACACAGCTGAAAACTCACATTAAGCACAGGCGCAACCTTTGCCATTGCCATGCCGACCGATTGTTCCATCTCTGCCGCAGCATGGTTTTTTTCACAAAAACTTCTGACTTCGTTGTCCTCCTGTGCAAAAGCTTTAACAGTCCTGATTCCCTGAATTATTTCCCGAACTTTTCCGGAATAGGCATCAACGCGCCGCTGAAGCTCCTGATACATCGGCATGCAGCGTTTTGTAGCTCTGTATGTAATAATTGCTGCAAAAGGAGTTACCATCAGCAGCACCAGTGTCAACACAGGATCCATTATAAGCATGAAAATAATCGCTCCACAGAGCATTATCGGCGCGCGCACTCCGGCACGCTGCATTGAAATAAATGTATTATATAGTATATATGAGTCCTCCGTAACCCTGGAGACAAGAGACGGAATTGTTATTTTATCCAACTGTTTTTCCGACATATGTGTTATTTTGCTGAAAGTATCGCTGCGCATAGCTTCAACCGCTTTGCCTGAAATTTCCGCGGACATGCGGTTTGTGAGAATGTGCGTTGCACAGGCGGTAACAGAACATAAAAGCATTATTCCTCCCCACATAATGACCATGCGTATGCTGCTTACAGCTATAACATTATCAATTATGTGTGACAATATCATCGGCAGCGCCAGTTCACATAATGTACTTATCAGTTTAATTGCCATTTCAAGCACAATTTTAACGGTAAACGCAGATAGATACGGCCTCATTATCTCTTTCAAAAACTGCACCTCATTTACCAACCGCAGCAGCTGACTGTAACTGTAAAAATGATATCATAGATGCCATACCGCTTCAATAATCCCAGACATAGACGTTTTTTATTGCTAATGATGAAAAAAAGTGATAATATAACTTGGGGACGGGAAAATATTGGAGCGTGAAAAAATGACTATACAAAATATGAAGTACATAATCGAAATAGCAAAGCATCATTCATTCTCTGCTGCTGCAAAGGCTCTTTACATTTCCCAGTCCACTCTGTCCGTGGCAGTGAAGGAAATCGAAAACGAGTTGGGGATTACAATTTTCAGCAGGAATAATAAAGGCGTCTCTTTAACCTATGACGGTGAAGATTTTTTGAAATACGCCAAGGAAATCGTCGAACAGACCGATTATCTGGAACACAGATACCAGCACCGTCAGTATATTCCTATGCGCTTTTCCGTTTCATCTCAGCGTCTGCCGTTTGTTACAAGAGCATTTAACCGCTTTGTGTCTGAAATTGACTTGAAAAATTACGATATTGCCATGCGCGAGTGTCCAACACATACTGTAATACACGATATTGCATCGGGAAAAAGCGATCTTGGCGTTCTGGCTGTTCATGACAGCCACAAGCGGACTATTCAAAAGGTGCTGGACTCCAATGATATTACCTTTACCGAGTTGGGCATGCTTCCTGTATTTGTTTTTCTGCGCAGTGCTCATCCATTGGCCGGACGTGAGTGCATAGCCCTGGACGATTTAAAAGATTACGCTTTCGTTACGTATGACCAGGAGGCAAATTCATCACATTTTACAGAGGAAATTCTGTTCTACGAAATACTCGATAAAAACATACATGTTAACGACCGCTGTACTAAAATTGCGCTCATACGCAATAATGATTGTTTCAGCATCGGACCCGACCTTCCAAACAGCAATGCCGACGCCTTTCACAACGGTATGGGAGAAATACGGGCTTTACGTTTAAAAGAGCCAATGGAAGATTTGCACGCCGGTTACATAACGCGCAAAGGCACTGAAGAATCCAACATGGCAAAGCGGTATATCCGATTGTTAAAGCAGGAAATTGATAAGCTCAGCAAAGCGGGAAAAAAATAATCCCGGCGTGCTGCGTCACTTCGCTCGCAGCTTGATAAAAATCAAAAATCAGCAAATTTTAACGGCGGCTCATATGAGCCGCCGTTTGTCTTATTAAATTCTGACCGTATATTTTTTCAGCAGGGTCACAGGGTGATACGACTGTTTTGACGTTCTCAGTCCGACGTCACCGTCGTCCTCCTCGCGATTTATGAATTTTATGTTTTCCTTTACATATTCACCGGCAAAGCTACGCACAAGCATGGGATAAGATCCCTCATACTCACGCAGGCATTTTTCAATATGGATGAAAAGTGTGTCGCCGAGCGTCTCCGCAATGGACATCCCGATTATTTTGCCGTCAACCTTCAGGACTCCGCCGCACATTCCGTACAGCTCATAATTGTCGAGAATTTCAAGTATTTTTCTGTCTCCCTCTTCCAAAGTGGGGGAATTTTTTCTGTGTCCGGCAATAAATGCCTCAGTAAAAGAATACACATCACTTATATTTTCACTGCAAATCT
>CAZNVF010000179.1:0-2627 GCA_964576395.1 uncultured Oscillospiraceae bacterium | reverse complement strand
GGAGATTCGCAAATATTGCGCAAAAGCCAAGCTTACGGTAGAGCGCTTTGAACGGTGAAAAGGTATGCGAATGCACTGCATTGTCCGAAAAAAGAGATAAGTCAATCCGTGAAAACTATCCTGACTTCCTGCGCCTTCTGCCCGTCTACCTTTTTGACCTCGCCCATCAGAATCTTGCTGATCAGCCGGTTCAGCACCGCTTCGTTCAGTTCCCGCATGTCCTTCAGAACAAGGTTATACAAATTCCTTTGCCCTGATCTTGTGGCTGGTGTAGGCGCCTTTTTCCAACCGGTTGTAGGTCTGGCAGATGAATATAATATGCCTTATCAATCGGCTCTCGCTGTTCGCCGGTAAAGCGGTTCTTTCTGGTTCTGTCGACCTTTTCATATTGTACATGCATGGATTTTCCGCAGGCGGCACAGTAGAGAATACCATGAAAGAGATTATAAAAAGGGCAGAAGTTCCCCACCATGATGGTTGGTCTGTGGTCAATGATTTTCTGCACCCGCGCCCATTCCTCCGGCAAAACAATGGTTTCATTGCAGCCCTCTATGACCTCCCCTTTTTCCACATTTGTCTCTTGCACTATATTGAAAAGTTTTGCGGTGTATCTCAGCTTAATCAAGTAAACCGGTTATTCTTTATTTATATGGCGCAATTTTTGAGTAATGATATTTCAACTTCTGCTTGAACTGCAATACAGGAAATCAAAAAGGGCACCCTCCTCTCTTCTGCAACCGAACCATAGAGAGGAAACGGGTATTGACCATAATATTTCAGCAGAATTGTTTCTGACCTATTTTCTGACCCAGAACAGAAAATACACGGGCGTAAATAATGGAACTGAAGATTGTCAATGCCGCATCCGTACCAAATAGTGTCAGAAAGCCTCCAAAAACATGACGGGCATTCCATATGTATCTTCACACGTAGGAGATCTGCGGTTCGATTCCTCATGTCTCCACCAAAATCGCCTGAAAATCTTAAGATTTTCAGGCGATTTTTATCAGCCGAATTTTGCACTAAATAGCGAAAGATTTTTTGAGCCCATCACCTTTCGTTAACATTTTTTATGTTTACTTTTGAACGTAAAAATAGTATGATATATGATATAATATTGTTTAAAAATAGGAGGACATCAAATGATTAAAATTGATGTAAAGGGCTTCGGCTCTATTAAACTCGAACTTGACAAAGAAGCAGCTCCAAAAACTGTAGAGAATTTTGAAAGCCTTGTTTCCAAAGGCTTTTATGACGGGCTTACTTTTCACCGCATTATTAAGGGCTTCATGATTCAAGGCGGCGACCCTAAAGGTGATGGCACTGGCGGCTGCAAACCAGAGATAGTTGGTGAATTCAAATCCAACGGTTGGGACAACCCGATCAGCCATAAACGTGGTGTCATTTCTATGGCAAGAACTTCCGATCCTAACTCCGCTTCCTGCCAGTTCTTCATCGTACACGAAGACAGTGAATTTCTTGATGGTGACTATGCAGCTTTTGGCCATGTTGTAGATGGTATTGAAGTTGTTGACGCCATTGCCTCTGTTGACACCTATCCAAATGACATGCCCAGCAAAAAAATTATTATTAAAAAGATTTCCATTGTTAATGAATAATGGAGAAACTTAAAATTCGAGAGACTCTGCCATATGTTGGAATAATTGCAGGATTTTATCTTGCACTTCTTTGCCTAACTCTTTTTATAAATGGATCCGAGGCCGAGATATTCCGTATAGTGATCCTTGAGTGGGGTGCATTTCCGATGCTTGCGGCAATAACCGGAGGTGTAATGGCTCAAAAGGAGGGCTTTTTGCCCCTTTTTGGTCTTTTCGCAGGTGTAGCGTATATTCCATTCATGTACCTTTTCTTTACGGAACATGTCTGGGAAATTGTTTTGATGTATGCGGTCTTTGGTTATGTGGGTACTGCTTTTGGCGCATGGCTGCACCGAAAAGAGGTAAAACGCATAGAAGAGGGTAAACCACCAAAACCAAGACATCATTCACTTCTTTTTAAACTTTTCGACAGGCACAACATAGATCAGTACAAATAGTATATTTTTCGACAAATTATACTTGTTGGAGGGCTAATAAAGCTTTGTACAAAACAAGAGGTTTTCTCGCTCAAGAGTAAATTTTACGTCAAAGACGTTTCGGGCAAGGACGTTTATTATGTAGAAGGGGAATTTTTGACCTTTCTTGATAAGTTCCATATATACAATATGGGTGGTGAGGAAAAGGTATTTATAAAGCAGAACTTTTCATTGCTTGAGTCGGAGCTCTCCATTTTTATTGACGGAAATGAAATTGCAAAAATCATAAAAAAATTTACTTTTATCACCCCGGAATATTTTGTAGAGGGCCCAGGCTGGCATGTTATGGGTGAGTTTTTCGCCCATGATTATGAAATAAAAGCAGAAAATGGGTAATTTATTGCCGAAATAAATAAAGAATGGTTTACCTGGGGCGACTGTTACACAATAAATATAGCTGACCCGGCGGACACTCTTCTTGCCCTTTCAGTGATGGTCGCGATAGATTCCGTTCTTTCGCAAACGAGAAATAGCTGAAAACAACAAGCGTAAAAGTAAATAGCTTCACATTTTTTTAATTTGAAGGAGTTTA
>CAZNVF010000178.1:0-2632 GCA_964576395.1 uncultured Oscillospiraceae bacterium | reverse complement strand
CTCAGGTGGTAGAGCACTTGACTTTTAATCAAGTTGTCCGGGGTTCGAATCCCCGCACGCTCATGTTGTGAAGTTAGCGGAAATCCAGTGTTTTTACAAGGGTTTCCGCTATTTTAATGTAATTTTAAAGTAATCGATTCCAGCCGTTTTTAGCGGTTCTGAATGTCTCACTTTTTATCTCAAAAATTCATTGCATCATTTCCTGCGGATTCCGTAGCTTCCTTTTCAAGAATCATGTGATTATATACTTTTAGGGTGACCGCTTCCGTCTCTCCCATGAGCTGTGCGATTTTCTTGATAGAAATCTTCGGTTGGTAACATAAGTTTGTGCAGTAGTTATGACGGAAGACGCGGGCGGTAAGTCCGACAATTTGCTCCTTAGTTACAGCCTGCATTGCCTTTAGTATACGGCGCCACATTTTATCGTAGCTGCTATTTGTCACCAATAGGTTGAAATCAAACACAGTAAGCGCCAGCATCTCTTCTCGTCTCAATCCGCAGCCAAAAAGGAGATAGACGAATATCTTATCCTGTTCCGCAAAATCCACCTTAAAAACGGCATTACACTCTTCAACGATGAGTGTGCGTTTTTCTCTTTAAGACCCATAGGGCGCGATAGCGGCCTGTTCTATCCTTGAATAATCCATCTTTATAAACATTAGTATTCTCTACGTGTCCCATCTGTAGACAAGCGAACTGCAACGGAGACATGATCAGTGAAGCGACAAATAAAAGAAATACTGTCCTTATTTGGATGGACACTGATAAATTCAGGATTATGAATAATGTTCGGAATCTGCTCAAAACACAACTCGTATTCCTCTTCCGAAACAAAATCTTTCTTGTGACGTTCCGTATGTTTCATACGGTCTTTCCAGAAAAGAATATCGGTATCCGATGACAGAACGCTCATTTCCTTTGTATTTAAATAAACGCCGTAGCGGATATATCTTCTTCATGACCGCAAGATGTGGTATGAAATAAATAGTATCTTTCACCAAATATATTATTATGTGACAATAAAGCGTCTAGTTAAAATATTCATCATAAGCTTTTCCATACTGGCAATTTGCAATATCTTTAATATTTCGAGTAGCTGATTTGATTTTCCAACCTTTTTTTGTTTTTATCATTTTAAATGTTATAGTACGAGTGGTATAATCCACACCATATTCTTTTGTATAGCGGTTGATATATTTCATCAACCGGGAGTTCATCTTGGAAGAAGAAGGTTCTTTGCCATGCTCAAAATAGTAGTCAATAGCCCAGCTCGTACAATCATCAAATGCTGATTCAAAAATCGAATAACAGTCTGGGGAAGTAACAGAGACTTTTATGACACCTGATTTCCCTTTAATTTTTGTTGATTTGATTTTATATGTGGTTTTCTTGTTATATTTTTTACAGTATTTTGCCATGTCCTTTTTGCTTACAAAAAAGGCATCTTTAGGCTTTGATCTAAAGCATTTATTCATCTTTTTAACGTTATAAGATTTAGTGGCTTTAAGGTAGCTTTTTACGACCTTTACCGCTTTAGTTTTGTTGCCGGCAGCTTCTGCAGTTGTACTTGGTAAAATAGAAAA
Organism: uncultured Oscillospiraceae bacterium; assembly: GCA_964576395.1. GTDB lineage: Bacteria > Bacillota > Clostridia > Oscillospirales > Ruminococcaceae > UMGS1668. The sequence continues at coordinate 1,049 of CAZNVF010000178.1, read as the reverse complement.
GAATAATACCAATACAAGCAACAATAAATTCATGTTACGCAATTTCTTTTTCATAAGTTATCCTCTCTTTCATTTTTTGTCTAATAGTTATATCTTCTATAATTTATCAACCACTCTCCCTATGTGCGGTAGATCAAAGATTTATAGTTTAAAATTTTGCCCTTAATTCAATGACTTTTCCAATGATTTTCACAGGCTTCTCTTCCATTTCCTTATTGCTATAGAACACAGGTTCACAACTCGGATTGTTTGAAATGAGCTCAATTCCGTCTCTATATTTTCTGAGGCGTTTGCATGTAGCATCATCTCCATTTACCATAGCAATAACAGTATCACCGGAGTCAGCGTCATCTTGCTGGCGTACGATTACTACATCACCTTCTTTTATCCGCGGTTCCATACTGTCGCCGTGTATCTGTAGTCCAAAGAAATCTCCGGTATTTGCCATTTCTTCCGTAATCTCTTCCGTATCTACAATATCTTCTATCATTTCCAGTGGCACACCTGCGGCAACATGACCATAGATAGTAATAGGTACACCTTTGCGATGGGAATGGGGTATTTCTTGTGTGCCCTTCATAGGGACATCAAATCCCATAAGCCAAAGGGGATTTACATTTAAGATTTTTGCTATTTTCCCACTGCTAAGATTAGAAGGTGCGTGGGAACCGTTTAAATATTGGCTTATTGAAGCCTTGCTGACGCCGGAAGCATTAGCCAATTCCTGTGGTATCATATTTGCATTAGATAAGGCGAGAGATAATCTTGTGGCTGTAACATGGTTTTTCATTTAAAATATCCCTCCTTCTATTGATATGAATACAGTATAGCACAACGAGGTTAAACAATCAAATAAAAAGTTAAAACATCTTTAACTTATGTGTTGACAAAAAGTTAGCCGTTGTTAAACTATAATCATCAAAGAAAAAAGAGAACAAGCCAATGAGTAAAAAGGTCAGAAAAGCGGCAAGCACACAGTCGAACACAATGTACTTCCCGAGTTTGCCACTTGTATGACTAAGTAAATATCAAATTTTTCCTTATTTTGC
>CAZNVF010000177.1:1694-2647 GCA_964576395.1 uncultured Oscillospiraceae bacterium | reverse complement strand
TTCATGTAAGACTTGCGGGAAATTCATACTACTTTGGAAAGCTTGTAATAAAACCTTACCAAGGCGACGATGACCGTCCAATTGAAAATGAGGATATAAAAAGAACTATCAAAATGATGTATTGTGCCTCTACCATAATGTTTTTGCTCTGCATTGCAATAAGGGGGATTATTTTATGGCTTTGATCCATGGCGGGGACTGCGAGAGCTATATAATTGAAACGGGAAAAAGACCTTTGGACTTTTCCTCCAACTGCAATCCTTTGGGAACACCTGACGGTGTAGTAAAAGCAGTATGTGAAGTGGTAAAAGATGCTGCAGCATACCCAGATCCACTTTGTAGAAGGCTTGTAGCAGCCATTGCCGAAAGCGAACGTGTTCCTAAAGAGACTTTGCTTTGCGGGGCAGGTGCAGCGGATATAATTTTTCGTCTTGCGACTGCTCTTAAACCCAGAAAAGCTTTGGTCACAGCACCAACTTTTGCGGAGTATGAGTTTGCTCTTAATACAGTAGGTTGCAACACTGAGCATTATATCCTTACAGAGGAAAATGCTTTTAATATTAACGAGGATTTTCTCAGCAGAATAACTGCTGAAACGGATGCAGTCTTTCTGTGTAATCCAAATAATCCTACTGGGAACACAGTGAAAAAAGAGCTGCTTTCTGCTATACTTGAAAAGTGTGAAACAACAAATACGCTTTTTGTTGTTGATGAGTGTTTCAATGATTTTCTCGACGAGCCTGAGAAATTTACTCTAAAAGGAAAAGTTTGTATCAGCAAAAATTTATTTATATTAAAAGCTTTTACTAAGCTCTATGGAATGGCAGGAATGCGCCTTGGTTACTGCATTTGTTCGAATGAGGAGCTAATAGAAAAAATGCGTGATGCGGGCCAACCTTGGGCTGTTTCTTCTCTTGCCCAGGTGGCAGGGATTGCAGCTCTTTCCGAAAAGG
>CAZNVF010000177.1:0-1684 GCA_964576395.1 uncultured Oscillospiraceae bacterium | reverse complement strand
ATATGTTGCTAAAACTAAAGAATTAATAAAAGAAGAACGGTCAAGGTTAAAAAAATCATTTTCTAATATGGGTATAGATGTTCTAGGGGGAGAAGCAAATTATATATTTTTTAAATGTAAATTTAAAGAACTTGCCACAAAAATGCGAGTCGAAGGAGTGCTCATAAGAGACTGTTCAAATTATTGCGGGCTTGAGAAAGGCTACTTTAGAACTGCAGTGCGGACAAGGGACGAAAATAACAAGCTTTTAGCCTCTCTTAAAAAAGTAATAGCAAACGAAACAGAAAACAAATAAACGGAGGAATATCCATGGAAAAAGGGAAACTTTACGGAATAAGCGTTGGACCGGGTGACCCGGAACTTATAACAATTAAGGCACAGAAGGCTATACAAAGCTGCGGAGTAATTGCTGTTCCTGTAACTAAAGGTGGCAGCGAGGTTGCGCTCGATATTGCAAAAGGACTTATGTCATTTGAAGATAAAAAGATACTTAAACTTAAGTTTTTAATGACAAGAGATCCTGAAGAACTTGGAAAAAGCCATCTTTTAGTTGCCGAGCAAATAGAGGAAGAGCTTGAAAAGGGGAACGATGTTGGAATGCTCAACCTTGGCGACATATCCGTTTTTTCAACTTTTTCATATATTGAAGAAATAGTTCGCAGCCATGGCTACAAGACCTCTATAATACCTGGTGTAACAAGTTTTTGTGCTTCCGCAGCAAAGCTTGGTATCTCTCTTACTTCCATGAATAGTCCGCTTCATATAATCCCAGGCGGAAGCGGTTCCCTTGAAGAATGCCTTGACCTTCCAGGTAATAAAGTGCTAATGAAATCAGGAAAAGCGATCCAAAAGGTTAAAGAAGAGCTAAAAAAACGTGGAATTTATGAAAAGGCTTACGCTGTACAAAATTGCGGACTTCCAAATGAAACAGTTTGCAGGGACCTTGATGAAATGAGTGATAATCCGAGTTATTTTTCCACAATAATAGTTAAAGAATTATAATAAATAAAACGACCATTAGAAAAGTGCTAACTTTTCTAATGGTCGTTTTTTAATATTTTACATTATTAAATCCTTACACATTCAACATAAGCTATTGAAATGCGAGCACGAATTTCCCTACAAAACTGAATTTTCCATCCATTTTTCTCAAGAAAATCTTTGTATTCTTTAGTTTCCCATTGATGTTCAAACCTTATTCCTACAATTTTTAGTATTTCGGACCAAACGCTGCTTATAAAACCATTTCTATGGTTTACAAAGTTTGGGGCAATAAGTATGCCGTTATCTTTTAAAACCCTATTTATCTCATTAAGTGCCTTTTCTGGGTTTGGCATAACGTGAAGTGCATTTGCAATTATGACCACATCAAAAGAATTATCATCAAATGAAAGATCTGTAGCGTCTTCTACTTCAAATGTTAAATTGTCAGGGCATTTATTCTTTTTGGCTTCTGCGATCATTCCAATTGAATAATCTGTGGCAATCATTCTATTTGCGGCATGTGCAACATGTTTTGCTAACAATCCAGGGCCTGTGGCTATTTCTAACACGTCTTTTCCATTTATGACCTCTGGAATACGGTCATAAATGAATTTATAGGCTTTACGGTCGGAACGCATTGCTCTTTCAAATCTTCTATCCGCAAATGATAAAAAATAACCCACGGAATACTGTAAAAGTA
>CAZNVF010000176.1:0-2667 GCA_964576395.1 uncultured Oscillospiraceae bacterium | reverse complement strand
TGCCGTTTGCGTCCGCCATTTTATTCAACGTATCTTTTTCTCTTACAACAAGGAAAGCTAGCTTTGGTTTACAGTCCAAATCCGGCTCTTTTTTATCAATATTTTATTTTTAACAGGCGCAGCGCCCAAAGCAAAGAAAGAAGGCATGTTCCCACATCTGCAAAAACAGCAAGCCAAATTGGGGCATAACCGAGCGCCCCAAGGATGAGCACTATGATTTTTACTGCAAGAATAAACGCTACATTTTGGTGAACGCATCTCACAACCTTTTTAGAGGTGCTAATAGCTCTTGGAAGGGCCAAAAGGCCATCTTTCATAAGAACAACGTCCGCAGATTCTATTGCAGCATCGCTTCCCATTCCCATAGCGACGCCGATATCGGCGGCTGCCAGAACGGGGGCGTCGTTGATGCCGTCACCCACAAAAACGGTAGTGCCGCTCTTTTTGATTTCCTCAATCCTTGTTACCTTATCTTCCGGCATAAGCGAAGCAAAATATCCGTCAAGTTCACACTCGCTTGCAACTTTAGAAGCGGAATGCTCATTGTCGCCCGTAAGCATATATGTATGCTCGACACCTATGCTGTGAAGTGAAGAAATAACGGTTTTAGACTCTTTACGGATAGTATCTTCAAGGTAGACGCTGCCTATAAGTACACCATCAACCGCTACATATAGGCTGGCGTTTTCTTCTGCGGGAATCTCAGTGGTCATATGCTCAAACAGCTTTTTATTTCCGCATACAATGGCTTGACCCTCGATCATTACGGTAACACCTTCACCGACAATTTCAGTAACTTTGTCCGCTGCAGGATGAGTTATTTTTCTGCTTTCTGCCTCCTCGATGACGCATTTTGCAATGGGGTGGTCTGAAAAAGCTTCTGCTGTAGCGGCAAAGCGAAGTACCTCGTTTTCGGAATGGCCTCCATAAAGCTTTATTTTTGCAACGCAAAGCTTACCTGACGTAAGAGTTCCGGTTTTATCAAAAACAGCATTTTTTGCTTTGGCAAGGCGCTCACAATATTCTGAACCTTTGATTATTGCACCTCCGCGGGAAGCTGAACCGATACCCGAAAAATAAGCTAATGGCACAGAAAGCACCAGCGCGCAGGGACAGCTTGAAACAAGGAACACAAGAGCCCTGTGAGCAGCATCCGGCACGGTCAATAATCCACTGAGCCATGTTACAAGAAAAAGCAGAACTGCAAGGCCAATCACAACCGGGGTGTAAATGGCACAGAAGCGGGTTATAAACTTTTCAGTGGTGCCCTTCTTTTCAGAAGCATTTTCCACCATATCAATTATTCTTGCCGCGGCAGAATCGCCATATCCGCTGACTGTTTGGCCTACGACAGGACTTGCAAGAACAACACAACCGGCTTTTATTATTTCGCCATTGGCGATATTTACAGGTATACTTTCACCCGTAAGGGCAGAAGTATCGGCCATTGTACTTTCTGAAATCACTTTGCAGTCCAGCGGAACCCTTTCTCCAACTTTAATAAGTATTTGCGTACCAAGTTCAATTTCCTCTGCAGGTAATATTTCAGTCCCGTTTTCAGTAATGACATTGGCGCTGTCCGGACGGATATCCGCAAGCGAAGCAATGTTCTTTTTCGAGCGTTCTACAGCAAGATCTTCAAGTTCCTCACCAAGCGAGAACAACAGCGCAACCATAGTTCCTTCACGGAACTCACCAATGGCAAATGCTGCAATTACAGCTATTGTCATAAGGACTGCCTCATCAAAGCGCAGCTTAAATATTCCCTCAATGCCCTCTTTTATTGTTTCCCTTGCAGCAACAATAGCAGCCACAAGACATAGCCAAAAAGCAAATGGTTCAAATATGGGAATAAAGCTTACTGTTAAGAAAACGGCACAGATAAAAATAATTATAAAATCTTTTTTTATATCCTCATTTTCAGCTCCATGCTCATGCCCACAACAACATTTGCCCTTGTGCTCATGCTCGTGTTCGCAACAGCTGCATTGTTCATGATTATGTCCCATAATTGCCTCCTTAACCTTCGATGACATGTGAAATTCCCGTATAGAGAATTGCTCCGATATGCGCATCATCAAGTGAATAATAAATCTGCTTGCCCTCACGACGGTTTTTAATAAGCCTTGCCGCTTTAAGCACCGAAAGCTGATGCGAAACCGCAGACTGGCTCATTCCAAGAAAATCACAAAGGCAGCAAACGCACATCTCCCCCTCAGAAAGGGCAGTTAAAATTTTAAGCCTTGTGGCATCGCCGAAAACTCTAAAAACTTCAGCCGTTTTCACAATTATTTCGTCAGAAGGGATGTTCGCTTTCGTCTGTTTCATTATATGCTCATGTTCAATATGATTTTCGCCCATATCTTTCTCCATATCATTTCAAAATTTGAACAAATGAACAATTGTTCATGAGTAAAGAATACTCCTACTTTTACACCGTGTCAATAGGCTTTTTTAAAATAAAGGCAAAATTTTTACGTCAATTATATATAAATCTGTGTTATTAGACCCGCTTTTGTTCTGGCGTTATGTAAAAAGCGTTTAAGGTTTTATATAGAACAAATCTGTATTGTCATAAAAAATAAAAAGGAGTATAATTTATTTATCCAAAATTGCGAAAGGGGATATTTTAGTGGCACGAACTGACGAAGGGCTTGCTTATTTGCT
>CAZNVF010000175.1:681-2671 GCA_964576395.1 uncultured Oscillospiraceae bacterium | reverse complement strand
ATAAGTTTGGGGTTTACGATTACGAAACTTGGGTTTGGTAAAAAGCAAAGACGGCATAAAAGAATTTTACTTTTATGCCGTCTTTTTCATTATAAGAATTGCCATACAACATTAAATTAACAAAAATTTTACTTTACGATTTTTGCCGCGCTGGAAGTACCTATTCTGTTTGCACCAGCCTCGATCATTGCGCAAGCTGTTTCAAAATCACGTATACCGCCGGCAGCTTTTACGCCCATTTCTGGGCCAACCGTTTCACGCATGAGCTTCACGTCAGCAACTGTTGCTCCACCGGTCGAAAACCCTGTGGAGGTTTTTACAAACTGGGCGCCAGCCCTTTTTGCCGCAAGGCAGGCCTGTACTTTTTCTTCATCAGTAAGAAGGCAGCATTCAATTATAACTTTAAGTACGGCCCTTCCATCGCAAGCATCAAGGACAGTAGCTATATCTTCCTCTACGCGGCGCCAGTCTCCAACTTTTGCTGAGGCAATATCTATAACCATATCTATCTCCTCTGCACCGTCTTCGATGGCACACGCAGCTTCAAAAGCTTTAGCCGCTGAGGCCATGGCCCCAAGTGGGAAGCCCACCACACAGCAGGTTTTAATTCCAGTACCTTTGAGTTGTTTATGCACAAAATAGGCGTTAAGAGAATTTACACAGACCGCAGCCACACCGCATTCTATAGCTTCATCACACACAAGCTTGATCTGCTCATGGGTGGCATCGGCTTTGAGCAATGTGTGGTCAAGCATTTTTGCAACAGTTTCTCTGTCCATTTTTTACCTCCGATATCAGCCACATCCGCCGCAGGAGCCGCAGTTTCCGCTGCAGGAACCGCCTTGTTCGGGTTCAGTAACAGTGTATGGATCCTCTCCAGTGGAGGACATTTGAAGAATGTGAATGACATAATTGAAAACTTCGTCAAAATCCGCCTGAGCTTCATTATATGCAACCATTTTAGGGTTATTGGTAACATCATCATACATAGAGCGTACAAGCTTGTCAAGCTCTTCAACTTTTGCGTCGTCACGGTCCTCTTTTGTTACTTCTCTTGTAAGGTCATACCTCTTCATATTGAATTCCGCTATAGCTTCCTGAAGCGCGTCATCGTCCTCCACCTCTTTTTGAGTGGTGATAAGGCGAATATAGTTTTCGTCCTCCTGTATTTTTTTACCGAGTTCACGTGCCATTTCAAGAACGTCCATTATTTTATTCCTCCGTTTCAATAATTTCCCCATCGAGCGCCCATCCGAGCGACCCTTTTAAATATACTTTTGCAAAGCCCTTGGGAACAGAGTCCCTTGGGACACGAACAACAAGATTTTCAAAGCTTCTTCCACTTATATATCCTTCTCCAACGTCACACTCATCGTCAAAAAGCACAGTAGTAGTCTTTCCAACGTAGGAGGCATTTATTTCATGGCTTATTTCTGTTTGAAGGTCAAGAAGTTTTTTAAAGCGCTCTGATGAAATTTCCGGCGGTATCTGATCCTCCATTGCGGCGGCTTTTGTTCCCTCTCTTTTTGAATAAATAAAACTGTAAGTCATAAGCCAGCGTGCCTTTTTAGAAAGTTCAACCGTCGCATTAAAATCCTCCTCGGTCTCACCCGGAAAGCCAACGATTATGTCGCTTGTAACAGTTATATCGGGAACAATTTTCCTTGCCATATCAAGAAGTTCAAGGTAATGCTCTGCGGTATAATGACGATTCATTCGCCTAAGCACACTGTTAGAACCGCTCTGCACTGGAAGATGAATATAGTGGCAAACCTTCTCACAGTCACGTATAGCCTCAAGAAGCTCCTTTGTGCAATCTTTCGGGTGGGACGTCATGAATCTTATTCTAAAGTCCCCCGGTATTGCGTTTACCTTACGGATAAGTTCCGCAAACGATATAGGTTCTTCGAGCCCTTTGCCATATGAGTTAACATTTTGGCCAAGGAGTGTTATCTCTTTATAGCCCGCTGTAACTATCTCTTTAGCTTCC
>CAZNVF010000175.1:0-671 GCA_964576395.1 uncultured Oscillospiraceae bacterium | reverse complement strand
GCTATTATATTTTCAGGTAAACGGCTTTTTTCTCTTCCTCTTACAAACGGCACCACACAGTATGTGCAAAAATTGTCGCAACCGTGCATTATTGGAAGGTTTGCCTTAAGAGTACCATTTCTATGCACAGGAAGGTGTTCGGCCATACACCCCTCACCTTCTCCGATATCGAAAAGGCGTTTTTTGGCCGTTATGTGTTTATAAACAAGCTCCGGCAGTCTTGGCGCCGCGTGAGTGCCAAAAACTATATCAACAAATGGGTAACTTTTCTTAAATTTATTTGCAATATGTTCCTGCTGAACCATACAGCCACACACAGCTATTATCATATCCGGATTTTCGCTGTGGGCCTTTTTAAGCATACCCACATTACCAAAAACACGTTTTTCAGCATTTTCACGAATAGCGCATGTGTTGAAAACCACAAATTCTGCGTCTTCTGCGGAATTTGCAATGGTATAACCCATCTGCTCAAGGAGTCCCTTAAGCTTTTCACCATCTGAAAAATTTTGCTGGCATCCGTATGTATGCACAAAAGCGTTATGGGTACCCGGGCGTTTTTCAAGAAGCGCATGTACTTCTTTTATATAATTTTGTTCATGCATTGGAAAGTCCTTTCGATTTAACATTAAACAAACCGCCGATAAAAGCTATAATAAGCTTCTGCTTTT
>CAZNVF010000174.1:0-2721 GCA_964576395.1 uncultured Oscillospiraceae bacterium | reverse complement strand
TGGAATAGACGTCCGCAAAATTACTTGGAAACGCTGTGTGGATATGAACGACCGCCAGCTCCGCTTTATAGTTGACGGGATGGGTGGCAAAACCAACGGTGTCCCGCGGGAGGACGGTTTCGACATCACTGTTGCCAGCGAGATTATGGCTATTCTCTGCCTTTCAAGCTCCATAACGGACCTTAAAGAGCGGCTTTCCCGCATAATAGTCGGTTACACTTATGACGATAAACCCGTTACCTGCGGCCAGCTTAAAGCAGCCGGCGCCATGACCGCCCTTCTTAAGGACGCGCTCAAACCAAACCTTGTTCAAACGCTTGAGGGCACCCCTGCTTTTGTTCATGGCGGGCCTTTTGCCAACATTGCCCACGGCTGCAATTCTGTTATGGCCACAAGGCTTGCTCTTAAAATGGGCGACTACACCGTGACTGAGGCGGGCTTTGGAGCCGATCTGGGCGCGGAAAAGTTTCTTGACATAAAATGCCGCATGGCTGGGCTCACCCCAGACGCCGTTGTCGTAGTAGCCACCATAAAGGCCCTCAAAATGCACGGCGGCCGTGCAAAAAACGAACTTGGCCGTGAGGATATCGAGGCCCTTGAAAAAGGCGTTCCGAACCTTTTGCGCCATGTTTCAAACATCAAAAACGTATATAAACTCCCCTGCGTTGTGGCTGTGAACCGTTTTCCCACTGACACTGACAACGAAATAAATTTCATTATTGAAAAATGCAAAGAGCTTGGCGTCAACGTGGCGCTTTCTACCGTTTGGGCTGAGGGTGGAAAAGGCGGCGAGGCCCTTGCCAAAGAGGTTGTAAGGCTCTGCGAGGAGGAAAAGGGCGATTTCACCTTTTCCTATGACCTTGATTCCTCCATTGAGGAGAAGATAGAGGCCGTTGTTAAAAAAATATACGGGGGCGACGGAATAACCGTCACCCCTGCCGCAAAGAAGCAGATAGACCAGCTAACTGCCCTTGGTTTTGGCCGCCTTCCCGTCTGTATTGCAAAAACGCAGTACAGCTTTTCTGACGACCCCACCAAACTTGGCGCGCCCACCGGCTTTAAAGTTACAGTTAAAAACGTAAAAGTTTCCGCCGGCGCGGGCTTTATAGTCGTTTTGACCGGCGATATTCTAACCATGCCCGGCCTGCCCAAAGTTCCGGCTGCGGAAAAGATCGACGTTGATGAAAACGGCGTGATAAGCGGCCTTTTTTGACAGGAGAAGCGGTATGAAACTTATAATTGCTTCCAACAACGCGCACAAGCTTGTTGAAATGAAGGCCATTCTTGGGGAGTTTTTCGATGAAATTCTTTCGCTGAAAGAGGCTGGAATCGACCATGAAACCGTCGAGGACGGCTCCACTTTTCTTGAAAACGCCGAGAAAAAGGCAAAGGAAATAGCTGAAATTGCCGGCTGCTGCGCCATTGCGGATGACAGTGGTATTTGTGTTGACGCCCTTGGGGGCGCCCCGGGAATATTTTCCGCGCGTTTTTGCGGCCGCCACGGCGATGACGAGGCCAACAACCGCCTTTTGCTTGAAAAGCTTGAGCACGCCGCGGACCGCCGTGCTCATTACACCTGCGCCATAGTGCTCGCCTATCCGGACGGAAAAACAATCAGCGCAGAGGAGTATTTTTACGGCGAAATAACAAAAGAGCCCGCCGGTGAAAACGGCTTTGGCTATGACCCGCTGTTCTATCTTCCCGAATACGGCTGTACCACCGCCCAGCTTGACCCGGAACTGAAAAATAAAATAAGCCACCGCGGTAAGGCTATTCGTGCCCTGGCGGCAAAGCTTGGCCAATAAATATTGTTGACGAGAAACAGAGCCCGCAGACTGCGGGCTCTGTTTCTTATATCGCTTTGTAATACTGTTACCCATGGGCGGCATGGCGCCCATGCCGCTTTGCCGGTATATTTTAACATCATTCTATTTTTGTTGTTGTGGAAAATTAACAAAAATTTATTTTTTTGATGAAAACTATTGCATTTATTGATTAAATTTGGTAGAATAACTTTGCAAGAAGTTGTAAGTTTAACCCTTCTTGACAATTAATGCCTGGAGATAGCTTTATGAGTCGTATAATAAATTGTTTTGTCAAATTATTCACTTGGCTTTTCTGTTACTCCCAGTTATAGAAAGAACCGATTAAAATTGTTCATGCAGGCGCATGAATTTATTATCAAAATAATTTATGCGCTTTTATTCTGAATTTTATGAAATAATTCATTGTGAAAGGATGTTTATAAATAACAGGCAAACTTATTAATGCAATTATGCAATATACTCGTAAATCCATAGACCCGCAAAATTTCCAGTGCCGTGGTGCCCTACCGTATGCATATCATAACTATTAAATAAAATTTTATCTACTAAAATAACATGACTATGTGTTTGTCCAATGTAAACACATGGGGTTTTCCTCCCCACATTTTGAAAGGAATGGTTTTATGTACATTATTCCTTTGGCTTCTACAAACATTCATTGGTGGGGCATAATCTATTGTTGATTAGAGGATTATCGGAATACTATATTTTCACTGAGGAAGAAACATTATTAGTAAAATATTTCTCTAAATCTTGTCTTATTGATGATGTTGTTGAATCTCTTTCAAAAGATCTTGGTCTTGATGTGTTGTCAATATCTAACTTTGTAAATATTTTGGCATGAAAATTTTCATGAATATTTTTTAGTTTCTGAACACCACAATAACCATAATGG
>CAZNVF010000173.1:0-2745 GCA_964576395.1 uncultured Oscillospiraceae bacterium | reverse complement strand
CAGCATTGGTGGTACGCACGTTTGCATCAGTAGCAGTCTTCATGCCGATAAAGCCGGCAAGCACAGAGAATGCAGCACCGAAAAGAAATGCTACTGCGGAACCCCAGCCAATAAAGAAGCCGATGATGACAAAAAGAACAGCCACAAAAACTGCGACCATTTTATATTCGCGGCCAAGGAACGCCATAGCACCTTCGCGAATATAACCAGAAATTTCTTTCATCCTGTCATTGCCTTCGTTCTGTTTGCCTATCCATGCTTTGAGAGCAAGTGCGACAACAAGGGCGACGACACCTATAACAGGAACAGCATATAGAAGATTCTCCATAAGAATTGTTTCACTCCTGTTCGTGAAATTGTATTTTGGGCGAAAGCCCAACTGTTGTATATCAACAACTTATTATATAAAAACTTTTCACATTAAGTCAATACAATATTCAAAAATTAGCAATTAAAATTTTAAAATTCAATATAATATAATAAACGATTAAGCCGTTTATATGAAGGCGGAAAGCAAAAAGTCACGGTAACAGTATATGATTGCATCCATTGTTTACGGCTTTGGACCCAAGCATGCAAAGTTATACAAGGTATAAAAATGCACACACCTCCAATTGGTGTGTGCATTTTTGAAGGAAATAACTAGACAAGGAGGGAAGAATGGATACAGTAAAAATAAAAATTATTATTTGCTTTTCACAAAAAATATCTTTAATTTTTCGAGCCACTCGATAAATGCAAATCTTATTTCATACCCTTCACCCTTCACAAAATCTGCATTTTGTCCATATTTTTCTATGGCATCCTCAGCTCCGGGAATACAGAGTTGAGGGTACATTACGCACCACCAATTGTGGCCTTCGCCTGCCCCAATAATTATTCTTACAGCGTCATAATCCCCTGCAGGAAGAGTGAAACCGTCATAGCTTCTTGTTTCAAACCACATTTTCACAATTTCGACCTGTACATCGTAATCTACACCGGCTTCGGCGATAACCTCTTCAGCTGCGGCTTTAATGTCGTTTGACGAATATTTGGCAAGGGTCTCAGCTTCAGTTTTACCAGAAACCTCAGCAAAAAGTTCACCAGTTACTTCAAGCACCCTGTCTCTAACTTTGAGCTTCAACTCCTGGTCAAAATCACTATCTGAATTTGCGATAATATGAAGTCTCAGTGTATCGGACCGTATTTCGCTGCTTGCCGTTACAGCACGCTTCATGGCTGCGCTGCACATGGTAAAAATAAGGGCTATAAGTACAAAGCTTTCAATTACATGCAATTTTCCTCCATCATTGTGAAATGTTCTAAATCTAAATAAATTCATAAAAAATCCGCCTTTACATTTTGTATAAAAAGTATCGGCGGAAATTTTTGGTTTTATTCAGTTTACATATCAATATAAGTTATTTTGTTGCCATTTTCTTTTATAACTTTTTCAAGTTCCTGAAAAGAAAGCCACAAAGTGGCCGTATTCTGGTTTGGGTGTACCCCTACACAGGGGCAGCCCAAAAACTCTTTGTCAATTATAAATTCAACATCGGCCATTTTGTCGTTTATCACCCCAAGGGGAGAGACGCTGCCCTTGGTAAGCCCAAAGTGTTTATAAAGCCTTTCTGCAGAGCCAAAACTGCAATGTTTTATGCCAATTTTTTCTTCAATAGAGGAAAGGATAACTTTTTTATTTCCATAAACAAAAACAAGAAAATGTCTTTGGCCTTTAGCATCCCGAAGAAAAAGATTTTTTCCAACAACGCCGCGATCAAAAATGCCAAGGGTGTTCATCTCGTCCATAGTATAGACGGCAGGGTGTTCAATGCACTCATATTTAATATCGAGTGATCTCAACCTTTCGAAAACGGCCGCACTTTTATCAGTATCCACACCGAAATTGGTTGGTCTTGCAATAGTGACAAAAGGGTATTGCCCTAACAAAGACTCTTTACATAAGACGGCCGCTGCTTCATCACAAAAAATACCAAAAACGGCAGTGCCACTGCCAGTCATTGCTGCACCAGCGGCTCCAAAATCAATGAATTTTTGTTTTATTTCATCTATAATGTTTCCAGGAACTGCAAATTCAAGTACATTATATAGCGATTTTCCTATAGCATTCACATTGCCGCTCTCAAGAGCACACGTTAAAGATTTTAAATTTTCGTGTTTGATATGTTCAGGTTCGTGCTCATCATAAAATTTATAGCTGTTTTTGGTGCTCATGCTAATTTCGGGCTTTGCTAAAACAAACCAGCAATTTGTAAGGGGTGGCAAAGCAGTGAATTTATTACCTATCCCTTCGGCTAACATTGTAGAACCGGTAAGTGAAAAAGGCACATCTGCACCGCATTTTACTCCAAGGTCGCAAAGCTCATCTTTCGAAAGCTCTGTTTCAAATAACAGGTTCAACGCAAAAAGCACCGCTGCGGCATCGGCACTACCACCGGCAAGGCCGGCTTCAAGCGGGATTCTTTTTTCTATAAAAATATCCACACCCAAAGATGCGTGTGTCTTTTCAAAAAAGAGTTTTGCTGCTTTATATGCAATATTACTGTCGCTGGAAAGCTCACTTTTGCTACATTGGACAGAGATCCTATTTTCAATGGTTTTAGATATTTTAACATAGTCAAAAAGGTCAATGCTCTGCATAACTGAGCAAAGCGTGTGGTAGCCGTCCACCTGCTTTCCTGTTATGTCAAGAAAGAGGTTCAGCTTTGCGCAGGCTTTTACGCTTATATTTTCCATATTAGC
>CAZNVF010000172.1:0-2762 GCA_964576395.1 uncultured Oscillospiraceae bacterium | reverse complement strand
GGAATTTGTTCTTAGGGGAAACTTCCCTGAAACTCTTGAAAAAGCTGCCGCCTACGCGAAAGATGGCACCAGGGTACTTGCTCTTTGCGGCGCGAAATTTGACGGGAAATTATACTCAGCGGAAAAACCGATAGGTTTTATACTAATAGAAGATGAAATCCGTCCAAACGTCAAAGAGACTTTTGAATATTTCCGTCAAAACGATGTTGCCATCAAGGTAATAAGCGGCGATAACCCCGGGGCTGTTTCCTCCATTGCAAAAAAGGCCGGTGTTCCCGGCGCGGAAAATTTTGTGGATGTCAGCACACTTTCAGATGAAGAGCTTTCCGCTGTTGTAGAAAATACAGTTGTGTTTGGCAGAACAGGCCCTGAACAGAAGCGCGTAATAATAAAAGCTCTTCAAAACGGCGGCCATGTGGTTGCCATGACCGGCGACGGCGTAAATGATGTGCTGGCCCTTAAAGATGCCGACTGTTCAATTGCCATGGCCAGCGGTTCCCAGGCCGCGGCTCACGCCGCGCAGCTGGTTCTGCTCGATTCGGACTTTTCCGCTATGCCGGACGTGGTACTTGAGGGTAGAAGGGTTATAAACAATATTCAAAGGGCGGCCTCCCTCTTCCTTATGAAAACCATGTATTCTTTTGCGCTTACGGCCACGCTTCTTTTTCTGCCGCTGCAATATCCTTTTGTCCCAATACAGTTTACACTTATTAGCGCGGTGGCCTCAGGAATACCGGGGATTGTGCTCGCGTTCGAGCCGAACTTCAAGCGTGTGCCGAAGAAGTTTATGAGCACGGTGCTAAAACGTGCCGCCGCGGGTGCAGTTACCGTTTTTACAGGTGTTGTTTTTGTCATTTCATTTGGCGAAAGCCTTGGGCTTACTCCGGATGAGGTTTCAACTGTATGCACAATATTTACCGGCGCTTCAAGCCTTGTGACCCTAATATGTTCCTGCCTTCCTCTTAATAAATTTAAAGGGGCGCTCATATGTGTTTGCACAGCGGTGTTTTTCGGAGCCCTTTACTTTCTGCCGGAAGTGTTTATGCTGGTCCGGCTTGGAATCGTGGCAAAAATACTTCTTCTTTGCCTTATACCATTTACATTTATTCAGTACTTTATCAGGAGTGGTAGCCTACGGAAAGAAAAAAATTAAAAGGAAAAATACGCTTTGCCTCGCTTGCGGATGCAAAAGCTGTTTTGAATATATATGCACCTTATATTGAAAATACAAATATCACTTTTGAGTATTCCGTTCCAACAGTGGAGGAATTTTGCTTTCGCATGGCGGAAATAATGAAAGTATACCCCTGGATCGTTTATGAAGAGAACGGAAAAATTCTTGGCTACGCTTACGGCGGCCCTTACCTGACAAGAGACGCCTACCAGTGGACAGTTGAGTGTTCGATCTACCTTGATACGGACTCAAGGGGCCGCGGAATTGGCTCCGCCCTTTATGACGTTCTTTTCGACATTCTTAAAAAGCAGAATTTCTGTGTTTGTTATTCGCTGGTTTCAGCCGACAATGTTCCTTCTCTAAAAATGCACGAAAAATACGGCTTTGCCCAAATTGGTGTTCTTAAAAGCAGCGGCTATAAGCTTGGCGTTTGGCACAGCGTTGTCATTCTTGAAAAACAGCTGAACGAGTTTCTTGTTCCGCCAAGGCCTATAATTCCAATTAATGAAGTGGAATATAAGTTTTGAGTGCCGTTTCTGATAAAATATTTATCAATTCCGTGGGGTCTACTTTCAAAGCATAATAAATGTTGAAAGAACGTCAATAACGAAATCACGTATCATGGGTGGAATTTCTATTATCGCGATAGGTGTACGGCGGTTTTCTCCAGCCGGTATCCGCCGGTACGCTATTGACAAAGTTGAGCCGCGAAAGAACAATGTTATTGTTAAATGATTAATTTATTTATATCGGTGGCCGCGTTTATTTTTTATAACGGCGGATGAGCTTTTATTTTTAGTTTTTCTCCGCCGCTTCTTTAAAAATGTCAAATCAGCAGTGTATTTATATATCTGCGAACCACCTGATATAAAAGCGCCCGGAAGGGCGCTTCTTTTTATTTGGAATATCCACAAAGAAAAAATTCAAAAGTAAAACAGAGCTTTCACCTTCGTTGCTTAGTTTTTTCAAATATGCTATAATAATCTTTACTGCCCGTCAGAGCGCGGGCAATAATGCCATAATGAAATGGCGGTTTTCCGGAATAGATATGATGGGAGAGAACCCTTTTATGTTTAATATAATAATAACTGATGGCTCGGCACGCCGTGCCGAGCTTGAAACGCCCCATGGCACTATACAGACGCCTGTTTTTATGAACGTGGGTACTGCCGCCGCAATAAGGGGCGGAGCCTCCACCGATGACCTTCGAGAGATAGGCTGCCAAGTGGAGCTTTCAAACACCTATCACCTGCACATGCAGCCCGGGGAAGAACTTATAGCAAGGCTTGGTGGCCTGCATAAATTTATGAATTGGAACGGCCCCATTTTGACCGATTCCGGCGGCTTTCAGGTGTTTTCACTTCAAAACCTGCGCCGCATAAAGGAGGAGGGAGCTTATTTCACCTCTTACATTGACGGGAGAAAAATTTTTATGGGGCCGGAAGAATCTATGAGGATACAGTCGGCTCTCGGTTCCGATATTGCCATGGCTTTTGATGAGTGCATTGAAAACCCGGCCCCGCGGGACTACGTGGAAAAGTCCGTTGAGCGCACCACCCGCTGGCTCTGCCGCTGCATTGACGAGCAC
>CAZNVF010000171.1:0-2776 GCA_964576395.1 uncultured Oscillospiraceae bacterium | reverse complement strand
ATTCGCCGGAGGCAGCCATGGAGGCGGGGATTTCTTCGTAATCTATAATATTTTCAACGGCGGTTATGGGAAGCCCGGCGGCAACCTTGCCGAGAACAGGTATACTGACAGCGGAGCGGGAAGGTGGATTGCTTTCTTCCCAGCCCATTATATAAGCCGGTGTTGTATCTAAAGCAAGAGCAATATCTTTTATTTTTGTTTGAGGTAAACCGCTCGCTTCATGCTCTATTTTGTTAATAGAGGACCGTGATTTATAACCTAAACGTCGGGCGAGCTCGTCTTGTGATATATTTAAAGCTTCGCGCCTTTGCCGTATTCTTTCGCCAATATTCATTCTGTTCACTACCTTTCTACACTATTATAAAACACAGTTTAAAAAAATTCAACAAAAATTTAAAAAATATATTGACATAACTTTTGGGAAGTGTTAATATTGTTTTGTTGAATAAAATTCAACAAAACGGAAAGGAGGCATAAGCATGACAAACAGCAAGTTTCTTACTGAAAAAATAAATGCCAGCGGTTTAAAGTTGGCATTTATCGCAAACAAACTAAATATTTCTTATCCATGGCTTAAAAGAAAAATCAATAACGAAGTGCCGTTTAAGGCGTATGAAATACAAATACTTTGTGAGATACTTCGTATTACCGACTTAACGGAAAAAGAAGAAATATTTTTTGCCTAAAATGTTGAATAATATTCAACAAGGCAGACCAAAGGGAGGTAAAACCAATGGCATACTTAGGAAGAAAAACGATACCTTTTGAGGATGTTATGAGACTTATAAAAGGGTATTACAGTGCGCCTGAGCTTGCGTTCATTTTGAATTGTTCGGCTCCGACAGCAAGGAGGAAGCTGAACACGCCGGAGCTTTTAACGCTGGGCGACCTTGAAAGGGTATGCCGCAAGGGGCATATTGAAGCGGACAGAATAAGGGAAAGCATTAAGCTTTGAAGGTGAGAAAGATGAAAGAGAAAATAATAGCTGCGCTTAAAGCAGCCGCCTTTCTGCTTGGCGTGATTTTGATAATCGGGAGCGTAGGCGGAGTTGAAACAGGGAGGCTTGATATTTTAGAGGGAATAGGAATTTCGGTATTGGGAACCGGGCTTTTAGGGCTTTTGGCATATTCGGAAATAAAGGAGTGAGGAAAATGAAGAAATGCAAATCTATAGTGGCTTTGGATAGGGGCGAAAGGTTAAAAAAGCTTATAAAGGAAAAAGGCACACAGAAAAGCTTTTTTATAAAGTATGGCGAGCGATTAGGGGTCTCTTTCGGTTCATTAAGAAACTATATGGCCGGAAGTGATATTCCCTTAGACGTTTTGCGACAATTGATTGATATATTAGATACAACAGCGGATTTTTTGCTTTTCGGCAATGGAGATAGAAAAGCAACAAAAGACAAAAGTAAAAGCAAAGATAAAATTCCGTTAACGGATGTTTACAGGTCAATAAAGCTTTTAATGGAAGCTTTTGGAGAAGATATCGTTTCGTTTGGTGACGATGATGTAAGCATAAGAATAAGAAATCATACTATTCTTGATGGCATATATCAGATAAAAAGATTAATGGAAATCCGCAATGAAAATGCGGACATAAAAGAAACATTAGAAGAAGTTATTGAAAAAATAATAAAGGCAGATGGATATGTGGAACGGATTTGCCAGGACCAAAGGAGTGAGAAAGATGAAGGAATATGAACTTCCGGATTGGATGCTTGAGGCGATGGACAGGGCGAAGCTTTGCGACACGGACAGGGGAACCCTTTTAAGGCTTTTAGCGGACTACGCGCGAAAGGGCAAAGAGCCGGATGAGACGCTTTACCCCGAAGTGGCTTTGGCTTTTTGGAGCGTTGTTTGCTTTATGAAAAGCGGGGATGAGGCAGAGAAATAGAGAAATGAGGATAAAAGAAAAGAGACTTTCCGCCGGGATAAAGCAGTGCGAGGTAATGAAGGACGTTTCCCTTTATTCCAAAATTGAAAACGGCAAGGCCATAGCGACGGAAAGTGACAGCAGGAGGATGGCGGAGCTTTTCGGCTGTGAATTGGACGAACTTTTTACGAAAAAGGAACTGGCGTTCTTTGAGGGGCTTTCTAAGGCCGCACAGGACGGCGAAAGCAAAGACAAGGAATTTGCCGCAAAAGAGGAAAAACTTTCTGAAATGCCGATTTGCAAGCCGCTTAAAAGGCATTTGGGGTTTGTTCGGAAATGCTACTGGTTAAACAAGACCAGAAGCGAGGAATTAAAAAGAGCCGTAACGGCAATGGGTTACCGCACGGCTCAGGATTGGTACAGTGATATGGTGGACAAGACCATATACTGCATTAAAGGCGAAAAGCCTTTCACTAACACCAACAGTATAGCATACCAGGACGAAGATGTCAACTTTTACTATTCGGATTACATGGGCAGGGAGGAAGAGGAATGATAAAGTTCAGGACACTTGAGGCAAGCGAGGTTTCCGTAAGAGTGGGAAGCGCGGCAAAGGACGGGAGTTGGGCGAAGCTGCTACTCTACAAAGACGCACGGGTGGACTCGACAGTGCTTGATGAGACCGTGGGGAAAGAGAACTGGCAGGACAGATATTACGAATGCAAGGGCAACCTTTTCTGCTCGGTGGGGATAAAATGCGGTGAGGAATGGATATGGAAAGACAACTGCGGAACCGAGAGTTTCAGCGAAGCGGAGAAGGGCGAAGCCTCTGACGCGTTTAAAAGAGCGTGTTTCAACTGGGGAATTGGAAAGGAGCTTTACACGGCGCCATCTATCTGCATCT
>CAZNVF010000170.1:0-2841 GCA_964576395.1 uncultured Oscillospiraceae bacterium | reverse complement strand
AAGGATGAACATGCTTTCTTTATAGTGACCCCAGTGGCCAGAGACTTTATAAAGGTCAGATTTTGCCATAAGAGGGGTTTTTGTCATGATGTAACCATACTCATATTCCTCTTTGTCCTGAATATAGCGGTTAAGAATTTGGAAAAGCTTTGTGCCTTTGGGCATAAGGCAGGGTAAGCCTTGACCAATAAGGTCGCTGTTACAGAAATATTTGAGTTGGCGCCCAAGAACATTGTGATCCCGGCGTTTGGCGTCCTCAACAGCTTCAAGATAGGCCTCAAGCTCAGCTTTTTTGGGGAAAGAAATGCCATAGATTCGGGATAGCATTTTGTTTTTCTCGCTGCCGCGCCAGTAAGCACCGGTGGTGGAGGTGAGCTTCACCGCCTTGATAGGGGAGATGTTCATAAGGTGTGGGCCGGCACAAAGTTCAGTAAAATCACCTTGTTTATAGAAGCTGAGTGCTTCTCCTTTGCCAGCATGCTCATCAATAAGTTCAATTTTGTATGGCTGGTCTTTCATAAGTTCTTTTGCTTCTTCCGCAGACATGCAGAATTTTTTAAGCTCAAGGCCGGTTTTGATTATTTTTGCCATCTCGTCCTCAATCTTTTTGAGATCATCAACGGTAAAAGGCCGCTCTACATCGAAGTCATAATAGAAGCCGTTGTCAATGGCAGGACCTATTGAAAATTTTGCATTCGGGAAAAGATGAAGAACGGCTTGAGCCATAACGTGGCTGGTAGTATGCCAAAAGGCCTTTTTGCCATAAGGATCATCGAAAGTGAGAATCTCGACCTCACAGTCTTTTTCGATGGGAGTGCGAAGGTCACAGCCTACACCATCTATTTTTGCGGCACAGGCAACTCTTGCTAAGCCCGAGCTGATGCTCTGGGCAATCTGATAAGGGGTGACTCCATTTTCAAATTCATGAACGTCGCCGCGAAGTGATACTTTAACCATTATTTTACCTCCATATATTTTTAAATTATTTATATATTTTCATCTTACAAAAAGCAAAACCATTTTTTAGCAGAAAAAATTTCTTTAAGAAACAAAAAAAGAGCTTCGCCCAAAATAAGGGGCGAAGCTCTGAAAGCTCCACGGTTCCACCCTTGTTCGCGGAAAAAGACCGCACTCAGGTTTGCTTTTAACGCAGCAACACGGCCTGTTCGCAGTGGCTTGCAGGCTCTCCGGGGCTGGTCTTTTTGCGGTTTTGACGAACATCTTTCAGAATAATGATGTCCTCTCTGAGACAAAATTCACTCAAGTTTCCCCATCAACGATTTCTTCAATATTAAATTTTATACTACCACCAAGATCATTTTTTGTCAACACTAAAATTATAAAAAACGAAATTATATATTTATAAATATTATAATTTAAATTATAAATAAAACTAAAGATTGGAATTTTTGCCTCAAAAATATATAATTCGATATTTAATATTGATTAAATTAACAAATTTCCTTGACATAACGCCCATATTTGTATTATTATTAAATTAACATGTAAAAGTCTGTAATTTTGGACTTAAGCATTTTAATATATAGAAAGGAAATAAATAAACACTAATGGAATTTTTGACCTCTATTAAAAGCTTGAATATATTTTCCGAAATGTCTTCGGGCGATATTCTCGCTTGCGTGATCACTGGTATCATTGCTTTGGTCATTGGTTTAATAATCGCTTTCCCTTTAGGCGTTGCATATAGACGCAAAGTGGCGGAAGCCGAGCTTGGCTCCGCAGAAGAAGAAGCAAGACGAATTGTAAACGAATCAATCAAAACAGCTGAAAGCCGAAAAAAAGAAGCACTTGTCGAAGCAAAAGACGAGATTCACCGCCTTCGCTCAGAGGCGGATAAGGAAATTAAGGATCGCCGCGCTGAGGTACAGCGCCAAGAGCATCGCAACCAGCAAAAAGAAGAGTCTCTTGATAAGAAAGCTGACAGTCTTGATAAAAAGGAAGAGGCTATACAGGAAAAACTTAAAGCCGCTGAAGAACAGCTCGCTGAAGCGGAACAGATTAAAAAGAGCCAGTTTGAAATGTTGGAGAGGATCTCCGGTTACAGTGAAGCTCAGGCCAAAACTCAACTTCTCAATGAGGTGGAGGCAAAACTTAGCCACGATAAAGCTCTCCGCATAATGCAGTTTGAACAGCAGCTTAAGGATGAAGCGGAAGAAAAAGCCAGAGAAATACTCGGAACGGCGGTTTCCCGCTGCGCACCAGACTATGTTGCAGAAGCAACTGTATCCGTCGTACCGCTTCCAAATGATGAGATGAAAGGCCGCATAATTGGCCGTGAAGGCAGGAATATTCGTGCACTTGAGACCCTGACAGGTGTTGATCTTATAATTGATGATACGCCAGAGGCAATAACACTTTCCTGCTTCGACCCTGTAAGGCGTGAGATAGCTCGTCTAAGCCTTGAAAAGCTGATTCAAGATGGCCGTATTCATCCGGCAAGAATTGAGGAGACTGTTGAAAAAGCGCGCAAAGAGGTTGAAGCCAAAATCAAACAGGATGGCGAGAGAGCCGTTCTTGAGTGTGGTATTCACGGAATGGCGCCGGAACTTATAAGACTTCTTGGCCGCATGAGATATCGTACAAGTTATGGCCAAAACGTGCTTCAGCACTCCATTGAAGTTGCCCAAATAGCGGGTATGCTTGCCAGCGAAATGGGTGGTGTAGATGCGAACCTTGCCAGAAGGGCTGGCCTTCTTCATGATATCGGAAAGGCTCTTACCCATGAAATTGAAGGAAGCCATGTAAATATTGGTGTGGATGTTGCAAGAAAATATAAAGAGCCTGAGGGCGTCATTCATGCTATTGAAGCTCACCATAATG
>CAZNVF010000169.1:0-2848 GCA_964576395.1 uncultured Oscillospiraceae bacterium | reverse complement strand
TTCGAGCTGTGATAATGCCTGACTAAGCCAAAATATGATATATCTTTTAAAATTGTTATTCATTGAATTTGTCCCCTTATAGCTTAACTTAATAAAAATCTTCTATAAGTGCAAAATCCAATGTGGACGATTATATTCCATTCATCTCCGCGCAAGCATCGTCCAATCACCAGACCTTGCACAGAGGAATACACTTAAATCAATTATAATATGGCAAAACATAATATTATCCTCTTCACTTTTAAAAATTCCAGTTTGTCGCTCAGATATGATACGATTATACTGCTGATTTGTAAAAATTTCTACCATGCAGACAAGAAAAAAAGCGGAGTGAGCAACTCAAACCGCTTTACCAGCCGAAAGGAGAAGTTGCTCCCTTATGTAGCTTTCTCTCTTCGGGTGCTTTTTTTATTTATTACAATTTTATTATGTATTCCCAGAGTTCCTAATATCGGAACATAGTGAACATTTATAAATTTAAACCAATTTATCATTTGTTTTTTCTATTTTTAGCATAGGTATAAAAACAGCATATACTGGCTACCAAAGAAGAAACAGATGCGATACCAAATATAACCTTTTGCGGGATTTCAGCTTGTAGTAGCGCTGTTGTTAATGTAAAGATACTCATCGCTAAATACCAAAGCGACAGTATAAGATTCCACGTGTTGTTTTTCATACCGTAAGCCTCCATAAGTTATGAAAACATAACCTTTATTCAATGTATCTTTATTAGCAACCTAAAATCAAATTGAGGCTCTTTATTTGAAACAATCTTCAAGTTTAACTTCGGAAACATGAACAAAACTATATTCCTTTAATTCGGGAATAAAGCGGCTAATGTTGGACGAATCTTTAAGAAGCGAGAGTTTTTCACCTCTTACAAGTTTTTTGAATCGGTACTCAAGTTTCATCGCAGATATCTTATCCGCTGCTGCCCAAACACATTCCACACTGTCAACCCTATGGCTTTTAGTATATTTTGCTGCGGTAGGAAGCCTCATAAAATGTTCGCGGATGCGTTTTTTATAGTCCGAAGTGCTTCCACAATAGAGTGAGCCGTCTTCACAGTGCAACACATAAACATAATACATCAAATATCCATTACCGCAAGTATGTTCCCGTTTTCATCCGCATCACCGGAAAGCATACCTATTTTGGAAAAAAGAGCCGCCGCACCAGCATTATCAGAAGTGTATGCGGCACAGAATTTATCTGCCGCGCCAAGAGGACGTTCTTTTACGAGCTCAAGCGCTTTTTCCATGGATGCTCTTCCATAGCCCATTCCTTGACAGTTGGCATCAATCATAATACGCCAAACGCAGTAGAAAGGCTCCGGCAGGTCCTCGTCCCCTTCTTCGTTAAAACCGAGCATAATAAAACCCACCATCACATTTTCATCGGAATCATAAATGCCATAAGGCATTGGAACAGTGTTTCCGCTAGTCATAGCAACGTAAGCTTCCGCAAGGCTGCAAAGATTTTCAGCAATAAATTCCTGCTGTTCCTCTTTAACATCAAGATTTATACACTCTTCAAAATTTTCTTCCGTAATAGGTCTAAGTTCAATCATTATAAATTACCCCCATTCAAGTATATAGACGTCCACTTTGCGAAGACCATGCAGAACACACTCATAATATGTATCGTAATAAAGGTCAACAAAATTTGTTCCGGAAACCATTGCTCCGCCGGTATCCGCCGCCAGAGCATAACCATAAACAAAGCTGGAATTTCCGTGGCCTACTATCCACATTTTTGTTCCATAAGGTATAATATTTGGGTCAACGGCAACATAGCCCACCTGAGCGCGGCGTCCACTGGCGGTGCCGGAGCCGGCAGAAGCATAATATCCAGTGGCACGCACATCGCTGAAAACCTGCTCGTAACTGCTCGGTACCCCGTTTATAATGGTATATCCGTAATCAAAGGGAGAAATTGCACTTCCGTCACCGATTATGTATACGTCATTAATGGCTTTTTTTATAATATCCTCTGATACAAGTATCTTCTCCTCAGTGACTCCGTCAACGATCTTCTGCTCATAGGTTTTGAGCAGCGTTCCGTTTTTTCCGTAGGAGATGAGAACGGTACGCCCGTTGGAAAGAAGAGATGTGCCGCGATATGTTTCGCCACGCTGAATGGAGGCTTCCTCCGTAGTGATTATATAATCAACACGGGTGATTTTAATAATATCGCCTTCTTCTACAGCTTTTTCAACAGATGTGTTTATGTAGTCTGTACTGCGCACTTCGAGGCCCGACGTATAAAGCACGTCGGCCACAGTGTCTCCCTGAGCAGCAGTGACGTGATATTTGAGCTTGTCTGCCTCTATTTCAATATCAGCGGAACTGCGAATACGTATCTCAGCAAGAAGTTCTCCGTAATCGCCGAAGAACCCATTATTTTCAAAACCTGTTGTGGTAACTGTGTCGCTTTGGGTAAGCTCAATTCCAAGGCTGTCGATTATTTCTGCGGGGTCGCATACTGCCGTGTGAACAGTTTCAACCTCTCCGTCATAGTCAATTTTTACTGTTTTCACTCTTGAGGATATCCAGCAAATAAGAACCGCCACTGCTACAGTAAATACAGACAGCGCAAATTCCCTGCTTTTAAGGCCCGACAGAATATAAATCATTCCGGACTTGATTTTCCGCATATAGCTCCTCCTTTACAAGTAATGTATATTATATGCGAAATGGGGGCGCTTGTCAAATTTAAAACCAGTAAATTCCATTTTTAGGTGGACTCTAAGTATACTTGTGCTCAAACATAACAACTGCGAATGTTATCGCTTTCCGGGGCGTGAATTACGAAATCACGCGCATTGACACATTCGAGGGGTACA
>CAZNVF010000168.1:0-2862 GCA_964576395.1 uncultured Oscillospiraceae bacterium | reverse complement strand
AGAAAGTTATAGAAAGAATAATTCTTGATGCACCTCAGGGCATCACCATAAGCATGGTAATAACAATAATATTTTCTCTTGCTGTGGGAGACGGAAATTACTACCCGGTGGTTCCGGAGCTTATTTTGGACTGCAAGAGCGAGCTTAACGCAGTAATACTGCAGGCGCTTTGCTCCCTTCTTTACGGTGCCGCTTGGGGCGGAGCTTCTGCCATATGGGAAAATGAGAACTGGAGCATGCTGCGCCAGACTGTGACTCATTTGGTTATTTGCTCCACGGCATCGCTTCCCATTGCCTATGTACTGCACTGGATGGACCATTCGGTTCGGGGCGTGCTTGCATATTTCGGATTGTTCTTCGGAATATATTTGGTTATCTGGCTTGTTCTGTATTTTTTCACAAGAAGGCGTGTTAACCAGCTTAACGAAAAAGTTAAAGAGAACAATCTAAAAAACAAGAACGAGTTATAAATGCAAAAACGCCCTGCGAAAATCGTAGGGCGAAATTTTTTGTTCCTTATTTTCCGAATCAGTCGGAAACATACGGAAGAAATGCAAGATGACGTGCGCGTTTAATGGCAGTAGTCAATTGACGCTGATGGCGTGCGCAGGTTCCGGTAACTCTTCTGGGAATTATTTTGCCTCTTTCAGAGAGGAATCTTCTCAGACGGGGAACATCTTTGTAATCAATGTCTGTAATTTTATCAACGCAAAATGCGCAAACTTTTTTTCTGCTGCGGCGATTGCGGTTCATGGGTCTTTCCGGACGTTCAGATCTTTCCACGATAAATCCTCCTTATAGATTTTCAGTTAATTTTAAAGCTCGGGCTTTCTCAGAATGGAAGATCCTCATCATCAACAACTGTGAAATCCTCTGCTTCACCCGCAGAGTAAACAGTAGGTGCAGGTTCAGCAATTGGCGGTGCGAACTCATTTCTTTCAGTGTTATGGAAAGAAGAAGAGGCAGCGCCCGCATCCTTAGTGCGGGGGACAAATTCAACATTTTCAGCCTGAACTTCAACAGATTTGCGTTTCTGTCCGGCTTTGTCCTCCCAAACTCTTGTTTGAAGCGAACCTTCTACAATGATAGGGGAACCTTTCTGGAAATATTTGCAAATGAACTCGGCGGTGTTCCTCCATGCGACTATGTCTATCCAGTCGGTCTGGCGGTCCGCACCTTTTGAGTACTGGCGGTCAACAGCGATAGTGAAGCTTGTAACGGAAATTCCGTTGCCGGTCTGGCGAAGCTCAGGATCTGCGGCCAATCTACCAAGAAGTACCACTTTGTTCATAGGATTTCCTCCTTATTCTGCTTTTGCAACAATCAGAGAACGGATAACGCCGTCGGTGATGTTGTAAATACGGTCGAGTTCTGCCGGGAAGGAAGGAGCACTGGTGAAATTAACCAGTACATAATAACCTTCAGTCTCGTAATTGATAGGATAAGCAAGCCTGCGTTTGCCCCATTCCTCAACGCTGTCAACAGTGCCGTTATCAGCGATAAGGGATTTGAACTTTTCAACGAGAGCAGGGATCGCTTCCTCATTTTTGCAGCTGAAAACCATAACGGTTTCGTAGCTCTGAGAGATCTTTGCCATCTTTGATACACCTCCTTTTGGACTTTGGCCCCGCTTTGCGGAGCAAGGATGGTCGCTTATAAGTAGTCATAAAGCAACATTATTTATTATAACAATATAACAAAAGCTTGTCAAGAAAAAATAAACAAAGTTTGGAAATATTTAATGGGATGAAATAATTGAAAAGGCGGATTTTGAGGATACCAAATAGGAAAGTTTTCAGAAAGAAAATATGGTGCAATACCGGATATGGTGCTGCACCATATTTTTAGGTTTAGGGCGTTTTCTAAAAATTATTATCCGATTATTTTTCCGGAAACTGTATAATAGACTTAAATAAAATAATTTGGAACGAGTTTTTCTCTAATATTTAATTTCTTCTAAAACTCTGTTCTCACCGTCTGACAAGACCTCTATAATTGGTTGCTCTGCAAAAGCCCCTGAAAAGTACATTTTGGCATTTGCAAATGCTGTTTCAAAATCATTTTTTCAACTGCAGAGTAGGCATTGTTAAAGAAGGTTTGATCATATTTCCGCATTCGCTTTTCATCAACCTCAACAGAAAGTATTTTAACTTCTTCCTTTGTTTTATCGCCGCAATCAATCCAATCTTTCATTGCATATTTAACTGCCGTATCAAGTTCTTCACAATAATAAACACAATTTAATCGGCTGATTTCATCTGCATAGCCTGCGCTTCTGACAAATTCAAAAATAGCTTCTGTAGCATCCTTTTGACAATTTCCATAATACCTAAGATGTAAATCTTTTATCTGCCTTTCTAAATACAGAGCCGAAAAATAGGTTGATAAAAATGTGTCCTTGCCATTTTGCAATGCGAATATAAACGGTTCAGCATCTTTATAGCGACCATTATAGTCATTTACAAGACTTTTTCCCTCTTTATACGTAACAGAATAATGATATAACCTCATATTTAACCTTTTAATCGTTTTTGAAAATAATAACAGACTGTGCCGCTGTAAAAATTTCTTATCAGATTATAGCTTTTAAAGCTACTCCTTTCAGTTTTGGATATTGTTAGAAAAGCGTAAAATACGGCGAATTCATTATCCAAATTGCAATGCAAAAGCTTGCTGCCATAAGAAGAGCAAAAATTACAATGGGGATTGCCATGCTCACGCCGCCTTTTTTACGAAGAAGATCAATATACTCATTTTCATCTGCAACATTTTTTCTTGTGCTTTTAACAGTATTTATTACCTTTGAATAGTAAAGCCTGTTGAATAAAAACATAAGTGCAATGCGGATGGCCCATGTAAGAA
>CAZNVF010000167.1:0-2878 GCA_964576395.1 uncultured Oscillospiraceae bacterium | reverse complement strand
TCCGGGCAGCAAGCTTTTATTATTTCGCTTGTCTACCTGGAAGGGAGCATATCATCAGACTGCAGGAGCGCTTTATTATAAAATATTGTGAAATTTGAACCTTTCATTTTGCAATGAGTTTTCATAAGTTAGAACGGGTAATATGTTTCGCAAAGAAATTCAATTAGCAAGAAGCAGGGGCTTTGCCATATAATGCTGTGGGGATGATTTTATATGTGTACAAAAGAAATTGTCGCCGCAACAACTGCTTTAGCGGCTCTGTTTGTAGATAGGCTCACAGCGGAAGAAGCAAGCTTTCTTGCTGCGCTTTTTAACCAGCTTGGAGATACTATGGAATCCCTTCTTGCCGGAAACGAGCTTTGCAGTAAAAATGATAAAAAGCAATTGCCGTTCCCTTCACGCAAAACAACAGTTGCTTTTGCCTTTTATTAGCTCGCCTGCTTTTGTTGACGTTTCTGTCGGCATACCTTCAAATATGAACACTGCACTTGCGGCCCGGACTTTTTCCAAAATCAACAAAAAACGCCCCGTTGCGGCGGGACGCTTTTATTTAGCTTTAGATGTTTTCGTATGTTTTTGGGCATACCTCTTTTATCTTATTCTGAAGGTCAAAAAAGTCCTCCATTGCGTCAGGCTTATTGTGCGGGTTGCGAAGCAGCGCCGCGGGGTGAAAAGTCGCCATAACAAGACGGCCGTCCTTTTCAATAAATTTACCGTGCTCTTTGGTAACCTTAAAATTTAGGTCAATAAATCTAATTGCCGATATTCTTCCCAAGCAGACAATTATCTTTGGATCAATAAGCTCTATCTGTTTACTGAGCCACTGGCGGCAGGCAACAACCTCAATCTCCTCCGGGTCACGGTTTTTAGGCGGGCGGCATTTTACCATATTAGTAATATAGATGTTTTTATCCCTCGAAAGGTCTATTACGGAGAGCATCTTATCAAGAAGCTGACCGCCGCGCCCAACAAATGGTTCGCCCTGAAGATCCTCATTCTCCCCCGGGCCTTCGCCTATAAAAAGCACATCGGCATTTGGGGCGCCCACCCCAAAAACCACATTGTGCCTTGTGGAGCACAGCCCGCAATTCTCACATTTTAAACATTCCCTACGAAGTTCCTCAAGGCCCATAGATATTCCCTCCAAAAAAGTATGAGAATATCATACATGAAAAACCCTTTTTAATCAAGCTTAATATTTTAAATTATTCTAATATAATCCGCACTGGCATAGCCGACACTACCGTTGTAGTTTATAGTATACCAGTTGTTCCACTGCCCTAGTACAGTAAGAACTGCTCCCTTAGGCGCGGAAGCTATTACCTGTGACGTTGTGTTTGGATAGCGTCTAATGTTGAGGTTTCCTGAGGTTGTCACTACTCTTCCAGTCTGCTGCGCCTGCGGTGGAATAAGCGGAACACCAAAATATTCCGCAACTGAAAGCGCAAGCTTTTCAGCTATGGACTCAAGGTTTGATGTGATCCAATTTGCATCTTCCTCATTGTCATGATATGCTATCTCGACCAGTACTGCCGGTGCTCTGGTGCGCGTTACCTCGCCAAGATATGTCGTGGCCTCTGCCCGTACCTTATCGGAAAGGGGGTATATGCTGCGAAGGTTTTCAGCAATAAGCATTGCCGCCCTTTGACCATTCCGGCTGTTTGGAGCATAAAACGCCATAATTCCTCTGGCAGTGCCGTATTTCCCCTCCGGAGCCGCGTTGGAATGAAGTGCAAGATGAAGGTCATAGTTTCCCGCGTTAGACGCGCTTATGGAAGAGGCCGCGGTCATTTGCGGCGTGTTGCGGACGTATTTTATTCCTGACGACATGAGCCACGGTTCAAGTTCATCTGCAAGAAGATTCATCCAGTATTCTTCTGAACCGCCGGTAATGTAAAGATTTGCCTCCTGTGTGGAAGGGCTTAAATATATTGTAGGCATGTTATCCTCCCCAAAAAATATTTTTAATACATTATATTCAAAGTTTCAAAAACCGTATTCTGTTTTGAGGCAGATTCTTTAAAAAACTAAATACCATGCCTGAGTTGATTTTCACTTCATTATTTGATAAAATATTCTAATAATTAAAATGTGTCGGAAACGGGGTGAAAATGTCTTTGGAAAAATCAAAAGTGACCACTAAAGGGCTACGACTTCTAAAAAAAGGGCAAAAAGGCATAGTTCATGCTATTTTCAGCCGCCTTGGAATAATAATGCTGATTTTCCTGATCCAGCTTGCCTTTCTTATAGCGCTTTTTGTTTGGTTTAACGCTGCTATTCCTCAAGTTTTTGGAGGGAATATTGTTTTCTCCATTGTAATGGTAATTTATTTAATAAACACAAGAATAGACCCCACTGCAAAAATAACTTGGCTTGTTATAATAATGCTGCTTCCTGTTTTTGGCTCGCTTCTATTTTTATACACTCGGCTCGATATAGGCCATGGAGTTTTTAAAAAGCGCTTTGCCCAAATTACAGACGACACATTTGAAGAAATACCTCAAAATACCTCCCTACTCAAAAAATTTATTGAGGAGGAACCCGGTGCTGCTTCCCTCGCACACTACATTCATAGAAGCGGATGCTTTCCCGTATACTCCGGGTCAGACGTCTCTTATTACCCCGTGGGGGAAGATATGTTTGAAGAGATGCTTAATCAGCTTGAAAAGGCAGAACATTTTATTTTCTTCGAGTATTTCATAATTGATGAAGGTATTATGTGGGGTCAGGTGCTCGAAATTCTTTCCCGCAAGGCAAAAGAAGGGGTCGATGTACGTATTATGTATGATGGCACCAACGAATTTGTCTATCTGCCGCATGACTATCCAAAACGTTTGGGCGCCCTTGGCATAAAATGTAAAGTGTTCGCACCTCTTTC
>CAZNVF010000166.1:0-2918 GCA_964576395.1 uncultured Oscillospiraceae bacterium | reverse complement strand
GAGGATAATCTCTGATGAATAAAAAAATTGTTGTTACCCAAAGTGGCCTTAAGGCCCTTGAGGACGAACTTGAACAGCTTAAAACTGTTCGACGCAAAGAAGTTTCTGAAAAGATCCGCGTTGCCCGCTCTTACGGTGACCTTTCTGAAAACAGTGAATATGATGAAGCAAAAAATGAACAAGCTATCGTTGAAGCCAGAATCGCCGACCTGGAGGTAATGCTTAAAAATATTGTTATTCTTGATGAAGGTGAACTTGGAACCGACAGTGTATCCCTTGGCTCAACTGTGAAAGTTTATGATGAAGAATTTGAGGAGGAGCTTGAGTACACTATTGTTGGCTCAACTGAAGCAGATATCGATCTTAACAAGATATCTGATGAATCTCCGGTTGGAAAGAGTCTTATAGGCAAAAAAGTTGGCGATATTGCTGAGGCAATTCTTCCCGGTGGCGAAATTGCAAAATTTAAAGTTCTCCACATAAGCAGATAAGTAGTACAAACAGAGCCGCTTCTTTGCGAAGCGGCTTTTTATTGTTACAAAATGGATGAATTAACATATTTTCTCCATACTTGTATCGATATTTTTGCCTATTGTAAGCTTCATATTTTATTTTACAAACTGCATAATTGCATATACATACTTTGACAAATAAAGAGAAAGCAAAATATATAATGTTGCTTCATATTGTCGCACATAGCAGTCCCTCCTTATTACAGTTACTATAAAAATATGCCGTTAACCGTAATAGTTAGCAAGAATTTGTGCTAGTAAAAACATCAATATATGAAAGCCTATAAAGCTACTTATTAACCGCTTATCTTCAACAAAAATATTTTTGATAATTTTGTTGTCATTTATAATTTGATATGGTAGAATATTAAAATATAAAGAGTATACCCTGTTGAAAGGAAGTTAAATAATGGACGAAAATATTCAGGAACAGGAACTTAGCGCAGAGCAACTTTCGGAACTTCTTCAAATACGACGTGACAAACTCACTGCTCTTCGTGAAGCTGGAAAAGATCCTTTTGTTATTACCAAATATGATGTGACTGCATATTCTGCAAGCACCAAAGCGGCTTTTGTTGATCCGCCTGAAGGTGAAGAGAGCACAATGTTCGTATCTATGGCTGGACGCATTATGAGCAAACGCGGCATGGGCAAGGCTTCTTTTGCTGACCTTCAGGATAAAGAGGGCAGAATTCAGCTTTATATTCGCAAAGATATGGTTGGCGAGGATTCCTATGCCGATTTTAAAAAATGGGATATTGGTGACATCATTGGTGTTGAAGGAATCGTTTTTCGTACACATATGGGAGAAATATCCGTTAAATCAACTAAAATTGTTCTTCTCGCTAAATCCCTTCTTCCCCTTCCTGAAAAATTTCACGGTCTTAAAGACCAAGAGCTCCGTTACAGACAGAGATATGTAGACCTTATTATGAACCCCGAGGTGAAAGATACCTTTGTAAAGCGCAGCAAAATAATAAAAGAGATACGTGCTCTTCTTGATGAAGAGGGCTTTCTTGAAGTTGAAACCCCAGTGCTGCACACTATTCCAGGCGGCGCCAGCGCACGGCCATTTATTACCCACCACAACACTCTCAACATTGATATGTATATGCGCATTGCTCTTGAGCTCCACCTTAAACGCCTTATAATTGGCGGATTTGACAGAGTATATGAGATTGGCCGTGTCTTCCGCAACGAGGGTATGGACCCAAGACACAATCCAGAATTCACTGAACTTGAGCTCTACCAAGCATATACCAACCTTGAAGGCATGATGGATATCACTGAAAAAATGTTCCGCCGCTGCGCTGAAAATGTTATTGGCAATACAATTATTAAATTTGGTGATTATGATATCGATCTTGGTAAACCTTTTGAGCGCATAACTATGACTGAAGCCGTAAAGAAATATTCTGGTGTTGACTTTGATCAGATACCAGATATAGAAACCGCAAAAGCTGTTGCAAAAGAGCACCACATTGAATACGAAGACAGGCACAAAAAGGGCGACATTCTTGCCATGTTTTTTGACGAATACGTCGAGGACAAACTTATTCAGCCAACATTTATAACTGAATACCCTATCGAAGTTAGCCCTCTTACCAAAAAGGAACCCGGTCGCCCCGGAATGACACAAAGATTTGAACTTTTTGTCGCTGGCCGTGAGCACGCCAACGCTTATTCAGAGTTAAATGACCCCATTGATCAGCGCGAGCGCTTTATGGCTCAAATGGCCCTTCGTGAACAGGGCGATGACGAAGCAGAAAGACTTGACGAAGACTTTCTTACTGCTATGGAATATGGTATGCCCCCTACGGGTGGCCTTGGCGTTGGTATTGACAGAATGGTCCAACTTCTTACAGGCAACTATTTCATACGCGATGTACTGCTATTCCCGACGATGAAACCTTTGGGTGATTAAGAGGTCAAGAAATCCAGTAATATCAAGGGCTTTCGGACTTCAGGACAGTCCAAAGCCTTACACCTTACACCACATTTACACCATTTGATGTGGTAAATCGTGCAGAGGTGTAAAAATCGCATAATTTCAAGTAAATGGGCAGTTTCTGCTGGAGATTGCCCATTTTTCAAAAGCAGTTAATCATATCGGAATTTGTATGGGAGTTAAACAGAGCGAAAAATCAAGACTGACGGAGAAAAATATGGTTACACCTAAGTTGGAAACAGATAGACTGATTTTAAGAGAAGTACATTCAGATGATACTGAAGCAATTTTTGGCTGTTGGATGCAGGATGAAGAAGTATCAAAATATATGTGGTGGAAAGCGAGCGATGATATAAACGAAGCAAAAGAGTTTGTAGAGTTTGAACTGGGAAATATGGAAAATGACAAGTGGAACCGATGGATTATTACTTTGAAAAACACAAAAGAAATAATTGGAA
>CAZNVF010000165.1:0-2925 GCA_964576395.1 uncultured Oscillospiraceae bacterium | reverse complement strand
TCCGGGCAGCAAGCTTTTATTATTTCGCTTGTCTACCTGGAAGGGAGCATATCATTTTGTTTAACGGCGGGCATTTTTAAATATTTTATTTAGAAATAGATTTTGTTATTAGTGTATTTTACAATTGGCGTTATTCTTAAATTGATGGATCAGTAAAATTGGTATAATATGCTTGAAAGCTGGTGTTTCAATGAACATTAATGTAAAAAATGGGTGACAAAAATGTTTTAATTTACAAGAGTAATTTTATGAAAATAAAAAGCATGGCTATATTGTTTATTTTTTTTGCTTGCTGTTGACCTTTTCTGTTGCGCTGCGAATACAGAATAACAGTATTAAAACAACGGTGGTGAGAAGAAATCGGAAAACAGTGAAAGCAAGGAAGCTGCAAAACAGGAATCAAGCGGTTCTGGATCTTTAAGCAGCAAAGCAGATTATGAATCGGTCACTTCGATCTCTGCCCACAAATATATGACGTTTGAAGAAATAACAGAGGAATGTTATTATCCCCAACAAATGCAGCCAAGCACCATTATAATTTATGACGAGGAAGGGAAACCCACCATCACTAAAGGCGGGGAGTTTACTCTCGAAGAAGTTAAGGAAAGACGGAACGTTTGTACTATAGAATTTATTGAAAAGTCACTAAGTTATATCATTATTTCATGATGCAAAAGTGGACTATGCCCCGCGGATTTATTTAAAATATTTATGAAAATTGAATATAAAAATTTTCTGTGTTATAATTGAAACAATAAAAATATGAGAAGGCCCGTGATTAAATGAAAACTATTTCGAAGCTAAAAAAATATTCCCCGTCGATAATTATGTTTGCTCTATTTGAAGCAATAGCAATAACATTGTGGCTAACATTGGATAATATATTTTATTTGTTCAATTTTACTTATATTGGTGGGTTTATTGCGGTTGGAGTTTTTCTCTATATCAGGAAATATAAACATGCCCGCCTTGTGGTGCAGCTTGGAGTTGGGATTTATATGCTTGTATACCTTGGTCTGATCGAGGGAGAAAATATGCAGATAGAGGGATTTTGGTTCTATTTGTTTTCAGGTGTTTTCGAAGCGGCAACAATACATTATGTTGTGGCAAAAATATTTGGACCGCTTTTTTTGGAAGGGGATGGTGTGGATACGCCTGCTGGACGGCAATGGTACTCGACCTTCTTCCATATAAACAGCCGAAAGGCCCAAGGAAGAAAGGCCTTGGGTATATTCGTCTTGTATCATTTGCAATATCACTGGTTTTTGTGGCGGTGCTGTTTTTAATACATGTGCCCGGGCTTGACAAAATAATGTTTTGGAGCTTTATTGTAGGGAACGTGATATATTATGCTTTGGGCATAATGCTTGCTTTTTATTTTAAAGACAACAGAGCATTTTGTAAATACATATGTCCAATAACAGTGTTTTTGAAACCTATGAGCTATTTTGCTTACCTTCGTGTTAAAGTGGATGAAAATAAATGCGTGAAGTGCGGAAAATGCCGGAGAATCTGTCCAATGAATGTAGACATGATGACAAATTCAAGGAAGAGAGAAAACGGTACGGAATGCATCCTTTGTGCGAAATGTGTTGAAAACTGCCCAAAAGGTGCGCTTAATTTTTAAAATTTACTTTTTTCTTTGAAAAATGTTTTGCCTTTGAAAAAGGGCTTTCGCAGGAGGAGCTTGCGGAAGAGGCTTTTGTAACAAGGCAGTCCATCTCGAATTGTGAAACGGGAAGAACCTATTCTAATATAAAAAGCCTGTTGCTTTTAAGCGAAGTTTTTGAAACCTCTATTGATAATTTGGTCAAAGGAGATGTTAAAACAAGAAAAAGGGTTATAGACGCTCAGGAATATTCAAATTTTCGGGAAAACAGCATGGCTTTTACGATGCTTTTCATTCCAATGCTTATTCTTCCCGTACCGCTGGCTAAATTTTGGGGTCGGGCCGGGGTTGGAGTTTATATTTTAATTTTCGGAATAGGGATTACGCTATGAGAGTGGAGAGGCACAAAAAACGCTTTGATATTTTGACGTATAAAGAGATAGTTGCTTTTACCGAGGGGAAAGAACTCAGCAAAATAGAAAAAGAGTGGGAAAAGGCCAAAAGCCCATATCAAAAAGTTTTTTGCCATTGGGGCAGGGGTGCTGTCTTTGGCAGTGTGCGCCATTATGGGGTTGGTACTAGGGGTGATATTAAAGGTTTCGCCTAAAAATATTAAAAAAACGGAGGCTTTAGAGGAAAAATGGATAACCGTCTTTACATAAACAGCATTTTTTTAAATAAGCCCATTGATGAAAAATCATACCTCAAAGGCCTACCTGCAGTAAAGTACCTTATGGAACATGAACAACTCAGTTTTGATCGGGATGTGACATTTTTTGTGGGTGAAAATGGTACAGGAAAATCCACGCTTATAGAGGCGATAGCTGTGGCGGCGGGTTTTAACCCGGAGGGAGGAAGCCGCAACTTCACTTTTTCAACTCAAAATTCGCACTCAGAGCTTTGGAAGCACATAACGATTTCAAAGTCGTCCTTTCCAAAAGATGGCTATTTTCTTAGAGCGGAAAGTTTTTATAATCTTGCAAGCAATATTGACGATATGGATAGAGATCCATCTTTTGGATCTCATTTAATAGAAAGTTACGGTGGAGTGTCACTTCACAAGCAGTCCCATGGGGAAAGTTTTATGGCCTTGGTTCAAAACCGACTGGGTGGAAATGGACTTTACATTTTCGATGAGCCGGAGGCTGCTCTTTCACCAACGAGAATAATGGCACTGATGATAGAGATTGACAGATTAGTGAGGAAAGGTTCACAATTTATTATTGCGACACATTCGCCAATATTGATGGCTTTCCCGGAAGCACGCGTGCTTGAATTTTCTGAGCATGGCATAGAGCCGGTAAGCTATAAAGAGA
>CAZNVF010000164.1:0-2960 GCA_964576395.1 uncultured Oscillospiraceae bacterium | reverse complement strand
TATGGGGACTTGCAGTGTTTGTAATAAAAAACTTCATTCTTAATGATAACAGAAAGGCGGTAAAGAAAAATGGAGAGACATCCAATAGGCGACCTGATGGAAACGACAATGCAGAAAATCCGTGAAATGGTGGATGTAAACACAATTGTCGGACAGCCAATAACAACTGCTGACGGAATCACTGTAATTCCCGTATCAAAAGTGAGCTTTGGCTTTGCCAGCGGCGGAAGTGATTTTGCAACGAAAAATCAGCCTGCTGGAGCAAATAATTCTTTTGGCGGCGGCAGCGGCGCAGGTGTGAATATTACCCCTATTGCGTTCCTTGTTATTAAGGATGGCACAGTAAGGCTTGTAAATGTCGCACCAACAGAGCACAGCGCAGTTGACAATATAATTGAAATGGTTCCTGAGGTAGTGGACAAGGTTACCGGCATGATAAATAAGAAAAAAGAAGCAAAAGCTGCCAAAGAGGACAATTCACAGATTCAGGAATAATAATCGCTAAAATACAGATAATAAGCACTGCCTTGAAAAAATAAGGTGGTGCTTATTTTGAAAAAACTATTTATATATATTTTTGCCGCGCTTACGCTGCTTGGCAGTATTCCGACAGCAGATGCGGCTTTTGAAAACGATATAACAGCTCAGTGCGCAGTCCTTATTGACGCACAGAGCCGTCAGATGCTGTATGAGAGGAATCCTGACGAACAGATGCTTATTGCCAGCACGACAAAAATAATGACGGCTCTGGTTGTGCTTGAAAATTGTGAGCTTGATGAAATTGTTGAAATTAAGCCGGAGTACGCCGGAATTGAAGGTTCTTCAATTTACCTTGAGGCAGGAGAAGAGATAACAGTAAGGGAATTGTTGTACGGTCTTCTCATGGAGTCGGGTAATGACGCGGCCACGGCGCTGGCATGTTATACCGCGGGCAGCATTGATGCATTTGCGGAACTGATGAACAGCAAAGCTTCAGAGCTTGGGTGCGGAAACAGCCATTTTGTAAATCCCCACGGACTTGACGCCGATGGCCATTATTCGTGCGCTTATGATCTGGCAATAATTACTGCCGATGCAATGGAGAATCAGGTTTTTGCGGAAATTGTTTCAACTAAACAGCCCACGTCGGAAGCAGAGATTTTACAAACCATAATAAGCTGCTATGGAATTATGACGGAGCTATTGGCGTTAAAACCGGATATACAATGTCAGCCGGCAGAATTCTCGTTTCATGTGCTGTAAACGACGGAATGAAGCTTATTTGCGTCACCATTTCAGCCCCTGACGACTGGAATGACCACACAAAGCTTTACGATTGGGCTTTTGAAGAATATGACAGTGTGACAATATCGGAACAGACAACTGCTGGAATAAGCGTTCCTGTTATCTCGGGAAAGACTGATTCAGTTGGCGTTGTTCCTGCGTACAGTCAAAAGCTCACAGTTGAAAGCGGAAGTAAAATTGAGTTGAAATATGAGATACCGAAATTTGTCTATGCCCCGGTGGCATCGGGAGACAAGGCCGGCAATATGACCGTAATATGTGACGGAGAAGAGCTGTGTACGGTTGAGCTTGTATTTGACGCTGAGAGCGGCGTCGATGAAAATGAAAAACTGACAAAGTGGGAAAAAATCAAGCGTTCGTGGTATCT
The DNA here is from genome assembly GCA_964576395.1 of uncultured Oscillospiraceae bacterium. GTDB lineage: Bacteria > Bacillota > Clostridia > Oscillospirales > Ruminococcaceae > UMGS1668. Next base: position 1,309 of record CAZNVF010000164.1, on the reverse strand, counting down.
GGCCAATAAATACGGCGGGTATCCATATGTCTATTATACATTTTAAAGTAACGAGGTTTTGCAATGATACAGCGTCTTCAAAAACTTCTGTCTGCCAGAGGTGTGGCTTCACGCCGCACCTGTGAGCAGATGATTGCTGACGGCAGAGTGTCTGTAAATGGTGTCACAGCACGTTTAGGACAGAGTGCTGACGATGAAGCAGACGTCATTCTGCTTGACGGCAGGCCAATACCGGAGCAGAGAGAATATGTATATATAATGCTCAATAAACCGCGTGGATACATAACAACTCTCAGCGATGAGAAGGGAAGAAAAACGGTAGCTCAGCTTGTGTCTGACTGCGGAACAAGGGTATATCCTGTCGGCAGGCTGGATTATAATTCAGAAGGTCTGCTCATTATGACAAATGACGGAAGCCTTACAAATAAAATGACACACCCGTCCAATGAAAAAACCAAGACATATATTGTGACAGTGCACGGTAATGCAGAAAATGCTGAACAAAAGCTTTCACAGCCTATGGTTATTGACGGCTATGCCATACGTCCTGCGAAAGTCAGATTATTAAGAGAGCGCAGAAATGGCGGCGATTTTGAGATAACAATTCACGAGGGCCGAAACCGGCAGATCAGAAAGATGTGTGAAAAATGCGGTATGACCGTAGTTCGGCTTGTCAGAATACGTGAGGACGGTTTGGAATTGGGACAGCTCCCGCCGGGAAAATGGAGATATCTTACTCAAGAGGAAAAGATGCATATCCTGCAAAAGTGAATGTGAACAAAATGCAAGAAAATTAATTTTTTATTGCATTTAGCTCTTGATTTTATTTTAAAATCTTGTATATTATTAAGATAAAGATAAAAAACGATTTTTTTCGCCAATGCACAAATTCATAATATGATACAGTGGACTTGTAGCGGTGGCACGAAAACTGCAATATTTCTTGTTGAAAGGATAATATACAATGGATAAAGATAAGGATATTCTTTCGGTTATAGAGGCGGCATCACCAAATTTTTCAAAAGGACAGAGATATATTGCCAAATACGTTCTTGAAAATTATGCAAAAGCTGCTTTTATGACTGCCAATAAGCTCGGGAAAACTGTTGGCGTAAGCGAATCAACCGTTGTCCGCTTTGCGGCAGAACTGGGATATGACGGATATCCCGCAATGCGCAAAGCACTCCAGGACATGATAAGAAATTGCCTTACATCTGTCCAGAGAATTGAAGCGTCAAGAGATCTTATGGAAAATCAGGACATTCTGTCTGCCGTTCTTACATCTGACATCGAACAGATAAGAATGACA
>CAZNVF010000163.1:0-2999 GCA_964576395.1 uncultured Oscillospiraceae bacterium | reverse complement strand
ATTGAGTTTTTGGCCTTTATCATCCACAGCAAAAACGAGGCTGTTCCGCTTGTTGAGCAATATGCCAAAATAATTGAAGCCCCGGACGAAATGGCAAAGGGGCGGCCCCTTGAGCCAGGGCAGGGTTCCATAGAGCTTCAAAACGTTTCCTGCCAAATCGGCGGCGTTTCAATTTTGCGCGGCGTCACCGCAAACTTTTTGCCAGGTAAAAAATATTTGGTCACCGGCCCCAGCGGAAGCGGAAAATCCACCCTTTTGCGCCTGATAGGAAGAACCGGCGACAGCTCATATGACGGAACTATCTCGCTGAGCGGTCAGGATATTCGGGATATATCTAAAAAGTCTTATTATCAAAAAATTTGCCCGGTTTTTCAGGAACCGTATCTTTTTAACGCTAGCATAGAGGAAAATATCCTTTTGGGGCGCAATGTTCCGTCCGAGCGCTATTCCTATATTGTTCAAAAGCTTGGTCTGGGCTATTTGTTTGAAAGATATAAAGAACAGGCTCTTTCGGAGGAGATTATTGAAACCCTTTCCGGCGGAGAAAAACAGCGAGTCTGCCTTGCAAGGGCAATGGTTGGCTCACCGGAAGTTTATTTGCTGGATGAGGTCACTTCCGCCCTTGACAGCGGCACCGCCAAAACAGTTGAGTGCGCAATTTTGGAGGAACCCTCCGCCGTAATACATGTGTGCCACAAGCCCACGCCAGAACTTCTTTCAAGCTATGATGTACATTTTGAACTTTCCGGTGGAAAATTCACTCAGGTGAAAGATTTTAAAGACTAAGTACCCAAATGGCGCCCCGCCCTTGTTTTTAAAGGCGGGGCATATTTTTGCGCTTTGCCCGCAGGCAATGCAAGCTTTTTTAAGATTGCTTATTTCAGATGATTTCCCGTTACCGCGAAGCCCCTTAAACGCTTGTTAACTACAATTTCCCCAAATTTACGGGACGCCTGCGGCAACGGCTGCGCGTTCCTTTGGAATGATTTCTCAACCGCATAGAGTTTTTTCATTTTCCGTTTACCTGGCAAAAGTCAATGTTTCCTGAATGTTTCCCTATGGATAACCGCCATATACAATTATTTTTTATAGGAACGGCCTTATATCTATTGCAAGCCTCTCCTCAAGGTTCATAAGGCGTTTAGCAATATCTTTCGACTTCTCATCCGCCGCCTTATATTCATTCAGGTATTTGCTCAAATATTTCACACCCATGTTGCAGCCGTCGGTCATAAGGTCCGCAATGGTGGCGTCGGACTCGTTCATAACAAGTTTTATATTTGTCTTTATCCAAGACATGCCCTTTGTTATGGGGTTTAAGTCCTTGCCCTCGTCCTTATACCTGCACAAAAGCCCCTGTATTTCATCATCGAGCCGTTCGTGCTCATTTTTGCAGTCTGAAAGATATTTTTTGAGCACCGGGGAGCTTACATATTTCAGGCCCTCCTCAAGTGAACTTATTCCCATTTTCACCCCGGCGTCGCATTCGCGAAGCAGCCTTATTGTATCGTTTTCTATCATAATTGGTCACTGTCCTTTCTTCTTATATAAGAAAGTGTGCCCCTATTTTTGAAGTTTTATTATACTTCAGCTAAGTTTTTAACTTTGCTTAATTCAAGCTTTGCGCTTTCTCCGTCACCAAATCAGTTTTCATTTTCCCGCATGTTTTCAAAGAATGATACTGCTATGGCTCCCGGACCAACGTGCGTGCCTATGGCGCAGCCCACCGTTGATATGGGAAGGCAATCGCTGTGCGAACGCCAAAGATCGGCGCTGTCGGCAATATATTTTTGGAGCATATCGTCAGAAAGACCGGAATAAGCAAGGTAATACGGCCTTTCAAAATCCACCCCGCCGCATTTATTTATAAGCTCACGCAAAAGGTTATTCCCGTTTTTGGAACCTCTGGCTTTGCCTACAAGTACTACTTCACCACGTTCTACTGTAACTACGGGCTTTATTGACAGAACCGTCCCCGCAAAAGCTACCGTTTTTGAAATACGTCCACCTTTTTTAAGGTATTCCAATGTATCCAAAAGCGCCAGCACCCGAACTTTATGCTTTTCCTCATTCAGCTTTTCCATTATTTCGCGGGCAGAAAGGCCCTGCTCGCGAAGCTCAAGCCCCCTGAGTATCAGTATTCGTTCGCCAAGCGAGACATTTTCACTATCTACTGTGAACACCTTGCCCCTATAATTTTCTGCGGCTATCGCTGCGCTTTGATAAGTGCCAGAAAGCCTTCCTGAAAGGGTCACTGCCACCACCTCGTCGCCGTTTGCAGTGGCACGCTCATATGCCTCCTCAAAAACAGCAGGCGGAATTTGAGACGTTGTTGGCAAAACGGCGCTCTCCACAAGTTTTTCGTAAAATTCTCGGTGTGACATATCAGCGCCGTCCGCATATGCCTGCCCGCCAAAGCTCACAGTAAGTGGAATATGTATCATTCCAAGTTCTTCCGCCTCTTTTGGAAGAATATCCGAAGCAGAATCAATGATAAATTTTATTGCCATAAATAATTTCCTTTCAAAGCTTCATATTGTTCAGTGTATTTCCATAGCTGTTTTTCAAATTAGTTGAGATCGTATCAAGCGCGCAGTAAAAGGCCGCTCTTTCTTCTTCGGAAAGGCCGCTGCCCCCAATGGCCATCCACTGCTCAACCTGACGGTCAACATATTCGGCCGCTTTCTCACCTTTTTCGGTCAGGCAAAGCGGAGTACGGTATTTTCTCTCTCCGGCTTCGATATACCCCTCTTTTTGAAGTTCAGCCAAAGTTCGGGAAATTGCGGCCTTATCTTCTGCGCAAAGCTGGCAGAGCTGCGCCGCAGTAAGCCCATTGGAATGGCGGCGCAGGTAAAACAGGCACATGACGTGCGTTCCCTTCAGGCCCAATTCCGCCATTTCAGTGGATTTTATTTTTTGAATATATTTATAGCACAGTGTTATTCCGGCCACAAAAGATTGAAAACGCTGTATCATTATACCACCCCACTGCTTTAATA
>CAZNVF010000162.1:1240-3026 GCA_964576395.1 uncultured Oscillospiraceae bacterium | reverse complement strand
TTCATGGGGAATGGATTTTGAGCATGCTTTGCCTGACTTTAAATTTATTGATTCGCTTCCTGGCAAAAAGATCATCCTTAAAGGAAACCATGACTATTGGTGGAACACAAGGACTAAAATTGAGAAATTTTTTAAAGAAAATGGATTAACAACAATAGATATTCTCAATAATAATTCAGTGCTTTGTGAAAATATTGCTCTTTGTGGAACAAGGGGTTGGGTTTTTATGCCGAATGAGGAACACGATGTAAAAATATCCGCAAGGGAGGCTTTAAGGCTTGAGCTTTCTATTGAAGATTCAGAGCGCTTTCCTGAGGCGGGAAAAATAGTATTTTTGCATTATCCGCCGATATATGGAAATGAACTTGTTCCTAATATTTTTGATGTTTTAATTAAACACAAAATAAAAAGGGTTTATTACGGCCATTTACATGGAGCGGCCAGAAGTTTGGCAAATGAAGGCGAGTATATGGGAATAAATTTCAAATTAATATCCGCAGATCACCTTGGTTTTAAGTTATGGCGCGTAAAATAAAGAAATTTTATAAATTTATTATAAATAATTTATTTTTTTACTGGTAATTTATAAAATACTATGTTATACTTAACCAGTTGAAAACTGCATCTATCAGGAGGAAACATAATGGAATTGACACATTTTGAAAAAACCGGAACAAATGAAGTTAAACTTACTGTTACTGTGATAGCGGAGGAATTTGGACGTGCTGTTGACGCTGCTATCAGAGAAAAAGGTAAAAAACTTACTGTTCCGGGTTTTCGTAAAGGTAAAGCACCGAAGGCTATTCTTGAAAAAGCTTACGGAAGAGAATATTTTTATCAAGACGCGGTGAATGATACATATGGTCAAGCATATGACGCTGCCGTTGCAAAAGCTGAAATAGTTCCTGTTGACAGAGCGGAAATAGAACTTGTTAGCTGCTCTGAGGAGGGCTATTCTTTTACTGCAACTGTAACTGTAAAACCTGAAGTTACTGTAAAGGACTATAAGGGAATCAAAGCAGAAAAGCTTATAAAGACTGTTTCCGACAGTGAAGTTGAAACTGAGCTTAATAATCTTGTTGAAAGAAATGCAAGAATTGTAGATATTGAGAATAGACCTGCACAAATAGGCGATCAGGCTGAAATTGATTATGAAGGGTTTAAAGACGGAGTTGCTTTTGAAGGCGGAAAAGGGGAGCATTATCCTCTTGAGCTTGGTTCAGGACAGTTTATTCTCGGATTTGAAGAGCAGGTTTGCGGCCACAATGTTGGAGACGAGTTTGAAGTAAACCTTTCTTTCCCTGAGGATTACCCTGCCGAGGAACTCAAAGGAGCGCCGGTAGTTTTTAAATGCAAACTTCATTCTCTTAAATATAAAGATCTCCCTGTTGCGGATGATGAGTTCGCAAAAGATGTTAGCGAGTTTGACACTATTGATGAACTTAAAGCTGATCTTAAGGATAGACTTCAGAAAAGGCTTGACGATACTGCAGACAGTGAAGTAGAAGAACAGCTTGTTGACGCTATTATCGCAAATACCACAGCGGAGATTCCCGAATGCATGTATGAAGCAAGAGTTGAGGATATGGCCTCCGATTTTGAGAATAGACTTGCAAGATCTGGTCTTACTCTCGATGAATATCTCAAATATACTGGGGCGGATAAAGAGACATTTCTTGCAGGTTTTAAACCTCAAGCTGAACGCCAAGTGAAAATCCGCCTTGCACTTGAATATATTGCTAAGGCCGAAAATATCACCATGACTAAAGAGGAAATGGATGAGGAG
>CAZNVF010000162.1:0-1230 GCA_964576395.1 uncultured Oscillospiraceae bacterium | reverse complement strand
CTTTGTGTTGAAAAGGCTATCAAATTTGTTCGTGATAATGCAAAAATAACTGAAGTCACAGGAGAGAAGAAGGCCGCAAAGAAAAAATCTACCAAGGATGCAAAAGGGGAGAAAGCGGAAGAACCTGCTGAAAAGGCTGGCGACGAAGCCCCTAAAAAGAAACGCACAACTAGGAAAAAAACATCAGAAGAAACTTCTGAAGTGAAGGTTGAAGAAACGGCTTCTGTAGAGGAAGATATTAAGAAAAAAACTACTCGCAAAAAGAAAAGCGACGATGGAATCGACCCAGCTATAGACTGATTAAGCAGCGACACGGTTTCGGGAGAAACTGCAGTATAATCCACTTGTATTGGAGGATCTCCGGAATATTTTCTGGAGGTCCTTTGTAAAATAAGACATTTTTTGACTTTGTAATTTATATTAATGTAATATTTGAAAGGAGTGATAACCTAATGAGCTTAGTCCCAATGGTTATTGAACAAACTAATCGAGGCGAACGTTCCTATGATATTTTTTCTCGCCTTTTAAATGACAGAATTGTGATGCTTTGCGATGAGGTAAACGATACAACGGCAAGCCTTGTTGTGGCCCAGCTTCTCTATCTTGAGGGGCAGGATCCCGATAAAGATATAAACCTTTACATTAACAGCCCTGGTGGTTCTATTTCTGCCGGAATGGCAATATATGATACAATGCAGTATATAAAATGTGATGTTTCAACTATTTGCGTAGGTATGGCAGCTTCAATGGGTGCTTTTCTTTTGAGCTCTGGAACGAAAGGAAAACGCCTTGCTCTTCCCAACAGCGAAGTAATTATTCATCAGCCCCTTGGCGGAGCTCAAGGCCAGGCTTCGGATATCAAAATCCATGCGGACCACATTATTGCCATTCGGGAAAAACTCAATAAACTTCTTGCTGAGCAGACTGGTCAACCACTTGATGTAATTTACCGCGATACGGACAGAGATAATTTTATGACTGCACATGAGGCCCTTGAATATGGGCTTGTTGATAAGGTTATTGAGCACAGAGAATAAATTTAGCATAATTTCGGAGGCTTAGAGCATGGCCAATAAAGACGAACACAAACTACGCTGCTCGTTTTGCGGAAAAACACAGGATATGGTTTATAAACTTATAACCGGTCCAGGTGTTTGCATTTGTGATGAATGTGTTGACCTTTGCATGAATATTATCTATGAAGAGGATGACGATCCGCTTTTAAAGACA
>CAZNVF010000161.1:0-3031 GCA_964576395.1 uncultured Oscillospiraceae bacterium | reverse complement strand
TGGGACAGTTTTGCGACTTATGTGCTTTGATGCTGAAATAAAAAGTATTGACGATACAGCTTTGCGTTTTGCTTCTTTTCCTTGCATTTATACAGATCACCTTGACCCAGAGGAAAACGGTGCCATAAAGCCTTGCACAAAATGAACTTGCTTCTGCCGCAAATGCTTCAAGAGTTCAAATAGCGCGTATATGTTCAGACTTCAAAAAGCAGAAGGTTAATACGCTGTAGTAGAGGATGCATATTCGTGCTGGATCGTGAGAAACTATATAAAGTTTCACAGTATGGATGATATAAGAAAAAATAAAGTGGCATAAAACTTTTCCAGTTTTGTGCCACTTTATTTTATATGCTTTTTCTAATACTTTAAATAAACAAAAAAACATGGTATAATGCTGATAAATAATTTATGTTTAGGGAAAATAAAGGATGAAAAAACTGGTCATAGGAATTCTTGCTCATGTTGATGCAGGAAAAACAACACTTTCTGAAGCTTTGCTTTATGAAACAGGAAGAATAAAAAAACTTGGAAGAGTAGATGACAAAAATGCATTTTTAGACAATTTTTTATTGGAACGCCAGCGAGGCATAACCATTTTTTCAAAGCAGGCTATATTTAAAACTGAAAACATAGAGATCACCCTTCTTGATACTCCCGGACATGTGGATTTTTCATCTGAAGCTGAACGTACGTTACAAGTGCTTGATTATGCCATACTTGTTATAAGTGCAAGGGATGGAGTACAGTCACATACTGAAACTATTTGGAAACTTCTTAAAAGATATAATGTTCCGGTTTTTATTTTTATAAACAAAATGGATCTTGAAGGTGCCGACAAGGAAAAAATAATCGGTGAACTTCGCAGTGAACTTTCAGAAACATGTGTGGATTTCAGCAAAGAGAATGATAATTTCTATGAGGAACTTGCTATTTGTGATGAGCACGCGATGAACGAATATATAGAACAAAATATACTTAATTATGAAGAGATTGCTGAACTTGTTTCTAAAAGGAAAGTCTTTCCTTGTTTTTTTGGTTCAGCCCTTAAGCTGAAGGGAATATCGGAATTTATTTCTGGGATTGAAAAATATACCCTTTATAAAAATTATCCAAAAGAATTTGGAGCAAAGGTTTTCAAAATTGCAAGGGATCAGCAGGGAGCGCGTATGACCTTTATGAAAGTGACAGGAGGTTCACTAAAAGTGCGCTCGAATATGGAATACCATTCCCAGAATGCCACTGAAGAAATATTGAACGAGAAAATAAATATGATACGGATATATTCCGGAGAGAAATTTGAAACTGTCGATGAATTAACTTCAGGAAGCGTCTGCGCAGTTTTAGGGCTTAGTAGGACATATCCGGGCCAGGGATTCGGCTTTGAAATGGGCAGTTTTGAGCCGGTTTTGGAGCCTGTTCTAACCTATCGTGTGGTTTTAACAAAAGGTTATTCAGAGCTAGAGTTTCTTCCAAAATTAAAGCTAATTGAGGAAGAGGATCCACAGCTAAAAGTGAGTTTCAACGAGCGTCTTGGAGAGATATATGTCCACCTTATGGGCGAAGTACAGGCAGAAATACTTAAAGGCATTGTGGAAGAAAAGTTCGGAATAGATATAAGTTTTGATTCTAGAAAAATCATTTATAAAGAAACGATAGCCTCGCCAGTAGAAGGCGTTGGGCATTTTGAACCGTTGCGTCACTATGCGGAAGTACATTTGCTTTTAGAACCGGGTGAGCCGGGGAGCGGAATAATTGCTGAGACAAAATGCAGGGAAGATATTCTTGACAGAAACTGGCAGAGGCTTGTGCTCACACATATTTTAGAAAAAACACATAATGGCGTGCTCACAGGAGCACCTCTTACAGACATTAAAATAACACTGATAGCTGGCCGTGCGCATTTGAAACATACCGAAGGGGGAGATTTTCGTCAAGCAACATATCGAGCACTTCGTCAAGGGCTTATGAAAGCGAAAAACATACTTTTAGAACCGTATTATTCGTTTAAGCTTACTGTTCAAAATGAGCAGATGGGGCGTGCGATAAATGATATAAAAAGTATGTCTGGAACAATAACTTTGCAGGAAAACAATTGTGGCGCTGTTGAGCTTTCAGGACGAGCTCCTGTTTCAGAAATGCAAAGTTATGCAAAAGAGTTATCTACGTATACAAAGGGAAAAGGCAAACTTATTTGCGTTCCTGATGGATACTCTCCATGTCATAATTCAGCAGAGGTAATTGCAAAATCATTCTATAATCCTGAAAGCGATGCTGAAAATACACCGGATTCTGTTTTTTGTTCGCATGGTGCGGGTTTTATTGTGAAGTGGAATGATGTTGAAAAATATATGCATGTAACAAGCGGAATAAACTTTGATGCTAAAAATGGCATACCGTCTGTTCTTAATGTGAAAGTTTTCCGTAGAAACCTTAATATAGATGAAAAAGAACTTGATGCTATAATGGATCGAGAATTCGGCCCCATAAAGAGAAGACAATATTCTACAGCAGCAATTATGGACATTCCAAAACCGCTAAAACAGGAAAAAGCTCAAAATAAAGAATATTTTATAGTGGATGGGTATAATGTTATATTTAGTTGGGAAGGTCTAAAAAATTTTTCTGAAGAAAATATTGATGCTGCAAGGCATATGCTCATGGATATTTTGAGCAATTATTGTGGTTATACTAAATGCGAATTGGTGCTTGTTTTTGATGGATATAAAGTAAAAGGTAATTTTGGAGAAAGATTTGATTACCATGGCATTCATGTTGTGTACACAAAAGAAAATGAAACAGGTGATATGTATATTGAAAAACTTATTGAAGATATAGGCAAAAACTATTCAGTTAGGGTAGTGACTTCGGATAATCTGATACAGGTTGCGGCACTTCGTTCCGGTATATTGAGAGTGTCCGCAAAGGAATTTGAGAGAGAAGTTGAATGTATAGGTAAACAAATAGAAAAGATTATAAGTGAGCACTGTAAAAAAAGCTTTTATCGACCATTCGAAAAAATAGATAATTAAAA
>CAZNVF010000160.1:0-3096 GCA_964576395.1 uncultured Oscillospiraceae bacterium | reverse complement strand
GCATGGGTTTTACTGTTGAAATATACTGTTCCAAGACAGAATCAATAGTACGTCCACGTTCCTGAGTGTCACGTCGGATCCTTCTTCCAAGGCGCACATCTGCATCGGTATCTACAAATATCTTCATATCCATAAGGTCACAAAGCTCTTTATTTTCAAAAATGAGTATGCCCTCAATTATAAGTATTTTGGTCGGCTTCAAAAGTATGGTTTCGCTTTTTGAACGATTATGTATTGTATAGTCATAGACTGGTTCATTTACACACTCGCCTTTTTTTAGCATTTTTACATGTTCTATCATAAGTTTGGTATCAAAAGACGCCGGATGGTCATAGTTCACCTGGCAACGTTCCTCATAAGTGAGATCATCCAGAATATTATAATAATTATCATGGTGGATCACCGTTACATCATCTTTGAACTGTTCAACAAGAGTTGTAGTAAAGGTGGTTTTTCCGCTTCCCGTTCCTCCGGCAATACCTATTACGAACATTTTACACCGTCCCTAAAATTATTTTATAACCCCATAAATAAGAGGTTCTTCACAAGGCCTCTCATTGCTGAAAGAAAGAGCTGAAGAAAACATGTCTACCGCTGTTTTCTCTGATTCAGTTTTGGAAGTATAGAACAAGGCCAATGTTTCTCCCTTTTCAGCATAGTCACCGGTTTTCTTTTTTAAAATAATTCCGGCTGTATGGTCTATACTGTCGCTTGTCTTCTCCCTTCCTGCACCAAGAACAGAGGCTGTTTTTCCAATGGTTTCCGCATTCATATGAGAAATATAGCCGCTTTGCTTCGCTTTAAATTCGAACGTGTATTCGGCCTTTCCAAGTAAACTGGGGTTATCCACAAACGCTATATCTCCACATTGGGCAGAAATCCACTCCTTGAACTTTTTAAGAGCCTCACCGCTTTCAATAGCCTCGCGGGCTTTCTTTTCGCTCTCGCCTTGACTCCAGCCATAACAAAGTTCAAGCAGATTGGATGCAAGGGAAATGCAAACTTCCCTAATGTCACCCCCTCTTTCATTTTTGAGCACGCTCACAGCTTCGAGCACCTCAACCGAATTCCCTATTGCATTACCAAGAGGCCTATCCATATTAGTCACAACTGCAGCAATATTTCTTCCAAAGCTTTTGCCAATATCGACCATTTTTTTTGCAAGGTTTCTTCCTTCTTCTTCGGTTTTCATAAATGCACCGCTGCCTATTTTTACATCAAGTACAATATTGTGAGCTCCAGCTGCAAGTTTTTTACTCATTATACTCGATGCTATAAGCGGTACGCTGTCAACAGTAGCCGTTACATCACGAAGAGCATATAATTTTTTATCGGCAGGTGCTAGATTAGCCGTAGATCCTATTATTGCAAGCCCCGTTTTTCTAACTTGATCAAAAAACTCATTTGGCGTTAGGTCGGTTCTAAAGCCCGGAATGGATTCTAGCTTATCCACCGTTCCACCAGTATGGCCAAGTCCTCGGCCCGACATCTTTGCCATTTTGCAGCCAAGAGAAGCCATAATTGGGGCAACTATAAGACTTGTTTTATCCCCCACTCCGCCTGTGCTATGTTTATCAACAGTAAAATCCCCAAATTCAGAAAGATCAATTACATCTCCAGAATGCATTATGGTTTTCGTAAGAGTTACAGTTTCTCTGTCGTCCATTCCAGAATAATATATGGCCATAAGAAGTGATGACACCTGATAATCAGGTATAATACCATTTATATATCCGGAAATGACAAACTGTATTTCTTCATCGGAAAGGTGCTCACCCGTTTTTTTCTTTTGTATTATATCATACATACGCATTTTGAGCATAACCTCTATTTTAAAGTTTTGCTGCTGTTTTGAGAACAAGAGTTATCATTGTATCAAAAGATGTTTCACGCTCAGCTGCTGATATGCTTTCTCCTGTTACAAGGTTATCCGAAACAGTACAAACGCAAAGCCCTTTTTTTCCAGCTCTCGCAGCATTCATATAAAGAGCAGCAGCTTCCATTTCCTCCGCAAGAACACCCATTTTAGCCCAACGTTCAACGTTTGAAAGGCCGCTTCCAAAGTCATGATCTCCATCTTTATAAAATACATCGGAAGAGAGGACATTTCCAACATTTACTTTGGTCCCGAGCTCTTTTCCCGTTTCTACACATGTATTCAAAAGCCCATAATCAGCCGTTGGAGCAAAAGTTCCCGGGAGATTAAATGTGTGGGCAAAATTTGAATTTGTACAAGCTCCTATGGCTGCTACAACACTGTTCACTTTCATTTTTTCATTCAAACCACCGGCAGAGCCAATACGAATTATATTTTCTACTCCAAAGAAATTAAAAAGCTCATAAGTGTAAATCCCTATTGAAGGCATGCCCATTCCGCTTCCCATAACAGAAACGCGTACACCTTCATACGTTCCGGTATACCCTTGCACTCCGCGAACATTGTTCACAAGCTTTGGATCAGTCAGATAATTTTCAGCAATAAACTTTGCTCTAAGTGGATCGCCTGGCATAAGAACCGTTTTTGCAAAATCCTCTGGAAGCGCATCTATATGCGGAGTCGGATAAAGTTTTTTATTCATTTGCTTTCCTCCCTTTTTGTTTTATTATTTCTGTTCGGTAATACTCTTTTTCCAGCATTTATGGCACATAGCTATGTATCTGTCGTTCCCTCCAAGGCATATCTGATCTCCGGAAGTTACTATTTTCCCATTATCATCCATTCTTGCATTTACTATCGCTTTTGCGCCACATTCACAAATAGTTTTTACCTCAGTTATTGAATCTGCAACTTCAAAAAGGCGCATACTTCCTGGGAAAAGTTTTGTAACAAAATCTGTTCGGAGGCCGAAGCACATCACGGGAACATTCATTTCATCGACTATATCTCGAAGCTGATCTATCTGCTTGGGGGTAAAAAATTGACATTCATCTCCTATTATTACATCGCAGTCTTTATGTGAAGAAAAAAGCTCTTTTATGTCATCAGAAGATGATATTCCCTCAGCAACAGCCATGAGGCCAATCCTTGATTTTATAATATTTGCGCCATCCCTTGTATCAGTCATAGGTTTTATAAGCCAGACTTTCATTCCACGT
>CAZNVF010000159.1:0-3130 GCA_964576395.1 uncultured Oscillospiraceae bacterium | reverse complement strand
AGGATCGAACTCTCTACCTCTTGAATGCCATTCAAGCGCTCTCCCAAGTGAGCTACGCCCCCAAACTATACCGCTGAATCCATCAGCGGTAATTATTATATCACATAAATTTTGTTGTGTCCATAGGTTTTGGGCAGTTTTTTTAAATTTTCTCAGTCAACAAGTTTGCCCATAATGATGAATCGTTGGTTTGCACCAAGGCCGCTGTAATAGCGCGTGCAGGTAGAAAGAGTAATTATTTTGTCGCTGCTCGAAACGCTTACACCAAAGTCGAAAAGACTCATGCTTTTTGCAGTAGCCGCGACGGAAGCGACATCAATATTGTTACAGTTAATATAAAAGCTGAGATCTTTTGTGAATGCAACGGCAAAAATCTTATAGGTGTGAACGCCGCTATTGGTGGTAAGATAAATATATTGGTTTTCCGAGACGAAATCTTCATAAGTAAATGCCATAAGGGATTCGAACTGGTTTCCGGTCTTTTTAAATGGAACAAAGCAGTTATTCCAGTTGTGACCGTAAATTACCGTGTTCTGGGAAAGCTCGCCGCTTCTAAGGTTGGCGGTCTTAGCGGCCCAAGCAACACTGCTTGATTCATAATACGTGGAAGAAGTGGAGCATTGCCAAATAGCTCTATCCTGAATGCTGGTGCCCTGAACAGTGAGGTGTGCGGCAATGGTTTTATCATTTAGCGAGTAGCTTCCCACCGTACCATAGTAACCAGGATTTACCGCGCTGCCAATAAGCGCTTGAGAGGCGTCTTCAACTTCAATATCGTCTTTTATTGTGGATTTAAAAAGGTTGCTGTAACCTGCGGTATAAAGGTTTTTATATATTGTTCCGCGAAGATAGCGGTAATTATAGCTTGTTTCCGAAACGGCCGCACTGTTTGTAACAGCGCTGCCAGAAATATCGACATCCTCAGCAGCTTCACTTTCAAACACGAAACCGCGGAGCGTAAAAACGGCGGCAACAAGCGCCACGGAACATATCAGGGTGAAAATGTTTCTTTTTTGTTTGGGGCTCATAAAACCAAGACCGCCTCCTGTCTGAAAAATATTATATCAAGCAACACAAAATTTATCAAGATTTTCATAAATATTTTTATGCCGCCATTGTTTTTTGCAATACAAAATTAAGCATAAAATAATAACTTTTGACCGGTGATATGATTTTTATCAGCGGCATAAAAAAGGAACACATTTGGTGTTCCTTTTTTATTCATCTTCAGTTTCCGGTTCGGGTTTTGGAAGTTTTTTCGCGTGTACCTTTGCTATGCGGTGCTCCTCAACAAGAACAACTGTGAACTCCACATTATTATAAACAACAACAGGGTGTTCGCTCTTCTCCGGTATTCTTCCAAGAATATCCATAATAAGGCCTCCAAGGGTATCGTAATCGGCATCCTCGGGTATTTCTATCTCAAGCACATCCGCAAGGTCATCAAGAAGGACTGAGCCGTCAAAATCAAAATTATCGGCATCGATCTTGTTTATTTCGGCCTCTTCGTTGTCGTATTCATCCTGAATGCTGCCCATAACCGCTTCAATAAGATCTTCCATTGAAACAAGGCCCGCGGTGCCGCCGTATTCATCAACAACAATAGCGACCTGGATCTTTTTCTGCTGAAATTCCAAAAATGCTTCCCGGCAACTGTTAGATTCAGGAATAAAGTTTACAGGCCGTATGAAATCGGCAATCTTTCTGTGAGGAAAATTCTTTTCACCTATAAGGGAAAGCAGGTCCTTGGCATAGATCATGCCTTTTACATTATCAATATTGTCCTCGTAGACGGGCATTCTTGAATACCCGTCAGATATGGCAAGGTCCACAGCTTCATCAATGGGAGTGTTCATTTCGACAGCGGTGAGATCCATACGGTGGGTCATTACCTCGCCCACGGTGCGGTCGTCAAACTCAAAGATGTTGTTTATCATCTCTTTTTCGCTTTCCTCAATGGTACCCTTTTCATTTCCGGCGTCGAGCATCATTCTTATATTTTCTTCCGTAGCGGACTCGGGTTCGGCGTTAGGATCGATCCCAAGCAGGCGGAGCACGCCGTTGGTAGAGGCGCTCAAAAGCTTTACAAAAGGTCTGAACACCTTATAGAAAAACGAAAGTATTCCGGCTATGGTGTAAGAAATCCTTTCGGGGTAGTGCATTGCGATCCTTTTTGGAACCAGTTCGCCAAACAAAAGAGTAAGATATGAAAGAAAAATAGTCAGAAGCAGAAGGGTGGCTCCATGCACCAAATTTTCCGGCAGGGACGGAATATTTCTAAGCAACATATCTGCTAAAACATCGGCGTAAGTGTCCGCAGCTACTGCGGAAGACAGAAGCCCTGAAAGAGTTATAGCAACTTGGATAGTAGCAAGAAAATTGTTTGGTTCATCCACAAGCCTTGCAAGAATACGGGCCTTTTTGTTGCCATCCTCAGCGTCATGGTGAAGCTTTGTGTCGTTCAGCGATATAGCTGCGATCTCACTCATGGCAAAAAATGCGTTGATACCTATAAGTACTAAAAGAAGAATCAGATAAAACGGACTTCCAGGGTCCTCCATAAAAAGGGTTCCTCCAATACAAAAAGAATAATTAATTATATATAATACATTTTTTTATAATTATTGTCAATGCTTCCTCTTGACCTCGCTTTAAAATCATGTTATTATATTCGGGCAAAATAAATTTTGCCAGTGCGATAAATTTGCGGTTATATGGAAAGGCGGCGCCGGCTAATGGTGTATGGGTCCGCTTTACAAGTTTTTCAAAAGTGAAAATCATCTGCCCGGCAAAGTAAATTAACACATGCGGAAGAGCATCGAAGCGGCCATAACGGGGCTGACTCGAAATGGTCGAATGATTTGTCAGTTTCGTCCGCCTCAAAATCCCCGATTTACGGGGCTTTGCGCCGGTTCAAAAAATTGAATATTTTGTTGTTCTGTCCTGCTGTTCTGCCCTAAGGGGTTTTGCGGAATTTCAGGCTTAACATATACGGAGAGTTGTCCGAGAGGTCGAAGGTGCGGCACTCGAAATGCCGTGTTCCCACAAGGAACCTAGGGTTCGAATCCCTAACTCTCCGCCATCGTCGTCACGGACTTTGTAACGTTCGTGACGACTTTTTTATAAAAGT
>CAZNVF010000158.1:0-3159 GCA_964576395.1 uncultured Oscillospiraceae bacterium | reverse complement strand
GGTCACTATAAAGAAAGCATGTTCATCCTTGGTGATGAGGAAAAGGATAAGGAAGTCTTCGCCCTTCGCCCTATGACTTGCCCTTTCCAGTATCAAGTCTATCTTAACGATAAACATTCTTACAGGGATCTTCCCCTTCGTTATGGCGAGACCTCCACCCTGTTTCGTAGAGAGGCGTCCGGCGAGATGCATGGGCTTATCCGCCTTCGCCAATTTACTATATCCGAGGGGCATCTCATCCTTCGTCCAGACCAGCTTGAGGATGAGTTTAAAAACTGTGTAAAGCTCATGAAAGAGGTCATGACTGACATTGGACTCTATGAAGATCTCTCTTTCCGTTTTTCCAAATGGGATCCAGACAACAAAGATAAGTATGAGGGAACTCCTGAAATGTGGGAGAAAGCCGAAAATGCAATGAGGAAAATTCTTGACGACATTGGTCTTGAATACACTGAAGAAAAAGGCGAAGCTGCATTCTATGGCCCGAAACTTGATGTTCAGTGCAAAAATGTATTTGGCAAAGAGGATACCCTTGTTACGATCCAGATAGATATGATGCTAGCCCAGCGCTTTGGTATGACCTATACTGATCAAAACAACCAGCAGGTATATCCTTACATCATTCACAGAACTAGCCTTGGCTGCTATGAACGAACCATCGCACTGCTCATTGAGAAATATGCCGGAGCTCTTCCTGCATGGCTCTCCCCTGAGCAGGTACGCGTAATGCCTATTACGGAAGAACAGAACGAATACGCCGAGGAAATCAAGAAAAAACTCCTTCGCGCCGGCTTCCGACCCACCTGCGACAGCCGCTATGAAAAGATCGGATTTAAGATACGTGAAGCTCAGCTTGAAAAAATACCTTATATGCTTGTTGTGGGCACAAAAGAAATGGAAGACGGCAAAGTATCTGTTCGTTCTAGGAAAGACGGCGACCTCGGTGTGGTTTCTCTCGATGAATTCATTGCAAAACTTCGCGAGGAAGTTGATAATAAAGTTTGCAAATAATTCTAATACAGCATAAAAAGCGGCCGCCATCAAAGGCAAGTGCGTTATAAGTAAATATAATGACTTTTTCCGGGAAAACGGAAAATGAAAAACTCTATGTGGTTAAGAAATCTTCCACATAGAGTTTTTTTATTTTCTGAAATATATCGTTGGCATAAAATATTGCGGATGCATGTTTGATTGGTATTGGCTATTGATCCCAAAAAGTTACAATAGTCCCCCATTTTCATAAGCTTTGACTTGAATTTATCTTAGTCCTTTAATTTTTCTTCAAAGATAAAATGTATTCTGTAAGTGTTTCTTGCAGTTGCACACGTGGATTCCGATTTGCATGGGTTTGATACCGCTGCAGTGAATTATCTCATGGAAAAATATAACTTATAACCCAAAAAACTTCACGATAGATTCTACTTAACTGATGCAGGTAAATCTGTATTCCGCTTGCCAACCCTAAAGCATTGCCGGACACAGAAAAAACCGGCATGCCTTACCGCCACGCCGGTTTCATCAAAAATTGGATTATTTCTGTTTGAGTCTCTACCCAATGTCGCTGCTTTTATTTTCATTATATATTTTGAATTTTTGCTGTGTTTTTCCTTAAACTGTTAAAGCTCGCCAAAGTTCCTATTTTTCTTTTCCTGCAAATATAATAAATACTACAAGCACACCACATGCGGCCCCAAAAGAGTCAAGAAGCACATCAAAAACGCTGTTGCCCCTACCTGAAAACATCTGTATTGTTTCGTCAAAGGCCGCACAAACAGCAGAAAGTAAAAATGCTTTTAGATAAGCTTTTTTTCCCAAAAAAAGCATTGCAAATACACCACCAAGAACTGCAAATTCAGAAAAATGCGCAATTTTTCTTAGAATTGCAGAGTTCACCCCGTTTGATGTATCTCCACCGGTTAGCTGTGTTATACCGCCCTGAACCGTGTCGCTCAAAAGCTGGGACGCCTCCCTTGAGAGAAGTGAATTTCCCCAAATGAAAACAAGGATCGCCACAAGAGCGGCTATAATCATCTTCCTATTCTTCATAACCCTTTGGATTGTGAACCTGCCAGTTCCATGTATCACGGCACATATCTGCTACAGAGTGCTCAGCTTTCCATCCAAGCTTTTCCTCCGCTCTGCTTACATCAGCGTAATACTCTGGAAGATCCCCTTCCCTTCTTGATACTATCTCATATGGAACAGAACACCCACATATATTGCTGAATTCCTCCAGCATTTCGAGCACGCTGTGACCCTTTCCCGTT
The DNA here is from genome assembly GCA_964576395.1 of uncultured Oscillospiraceae bacterium. Taxonomy (GTDB): domain Bacteria; phylum Bacillota; class Clostridia; order Oscillospirales; family Ruminococcaceae; genus UMGS1668. Next base: position 892 of record CAZNVF010000158.1, on the reverse strand, counting down.
CCAAGGTTAAAAACGGAAACACCAGTATGCTCATGCGCATACTTCATAGCCAAAACATGGCCCTTTGCGAGGTCCGTCACATGAATGTAGTCCCGGACCCCGGTGCCATCTTTTGTTGGGTAATCATTCCCGAAAACTTTGAGCACTGGAAGGGTGCCAACCGCAACCTTCGAAATATATGGCATAAGGTTGTTTGGAATTTCCTTTGGGTCCTCGCCAATGAGCCCGCTCTCGTGTGCACCCACCGGATTGAAATAGCGAAGAAGCACCGCTGAAAATTCAGGCTTTGACGTGCAAAAATCGCGTGTTATCTGTTCAATAAACAGCTTTGTCCAGCCGTAGGGGTTTGCGCACGGGCCGACCTCCATCTTCTCATTATACGGTATTTGGTTTTTTATTCCGTAAACTGTAGCACTTGAACTTAAAATAAAGCTGTTTACGGAATATTTACACATAAGTTCAAGCGTAGTTACAGCACAGTCAATGTTGTTACGATAATAACTTAGCGGAACTTTTACCGATTCCCCAACAGCTTTATAGCCGGCAAAGTGAATTACTGAATCTATTTTGTTTTCCAAAAAAACACGTTCAAATTCAGCGCTATTCGCAACATCCACATTATAAAGTTTAGGCCTTTTTCCTGTTATCTTTTCTATGCGGTCAATGACTACTGGGCTGCTGTTTGAAAAGTTATCTGCAATTATAATACCTGCACCAATACTTATCAGCTCTACTGCAGTATGTGAGCCTATATATCCGGCTCCGCCGGTCAAGAGAACATTCATTTTATGCCTCGCCTCTTTCACTACAAAAAATCAATTATTTCCATAATAGCACCCATTCATAAAAGCAGGATGAAACTCGTTGACGAACTCGATGTCAAACCCATTCA